>JANQFW010000115.1 GCA_028277625.1 Candidatus Gastranaerophilales bacterium
ATGTCAAGTCCTGAAAAAAAGTTGACAGTTTTTCGCTTTCTATTTCGGATTTATGATTTCGGATTTCGGATTGAATTTCCCAAACTCCTGATCTTTTAAATAAAAGTTCATATTACCCATGGCCCCCTAGGGGGCCGCCGCCTCAATCCAGCTTCAAGCTGCTCCTTTAAATACTTCAGCAGGAGTTTTATAATTTAAGCTAATATGTGGTCTTCTATAGTTATAAATCTCTACTGCTTGATAAAAAGCATCTATTGCTTGCTTCTTTGTTTTAAATTTATAATCAAGTTCAAATTCATGTTTTAAAATACCATTTACTCGTTCAGCCATTGCATTCTCATAACAATGATTAGCTTCTGTCATACTTTGAGAAATGTTATATTCTTTAAGCTTAGCATGATATTCATGACAAGCATACTGACACCCTCTGTCAGAATGATGTATTATTTTTTGCCCTGATTTTATTGTTTTTGCTGCCATGTCCAAAGCCTTAATACATCCTACTGACTCGAGACTATCGCCTATATGTGCGCCAATAATTTTACGTGAACGCATATCTGTTATAAGGGCCGCATACATAAAACTGTCAGCAGTCCTGATATAAGTTAAATCACTACACCATACTTGGTTCGGTGTAGTTACCTCAATATCTTTTATCAAATTAGGAATTATAGGAAGATTGTGCCTAGAATTGGTAGTTTTAACTGTTTTCTTCTTTTTCTTTACTAAAAGATTATGTTCCCTTAGTAAATCAAATAAGCGGTCTCTTCCTAAGGACACTCCATTCTCATTGAGAATATCCTTGAGCAAATAAAGTAGTTTTCTGCATCCTATGCAAGGTTGGAAATAACGTTCTTTTCTTACTTGAGTTAGGATAAAATCACTATCTATTTTTCTTTCAGAAATCCTAATTTTTTGTTTATAATAATTTTGTCGCGACATCTTCAGTCGTCTGCAAAGACTACTAACAGTTATAAGCTTATCTTTATTGACTGCACGATGAGCTAGCGAAAATTTACTTTTTTTTTAAATTGATTAGGATCAATATTTGTATCTTCACAGAGCATCTCAAAGTATTCTTTTTCTATTATCAAATCCAAACGAGCATCGGAGAGAGCCCTTTCAAGCCTTTTGATCTTCTCTTTACATTTCTTAATTTCAGTTCTCTCATCTGCTTTTTGCACGATTACCACCTGGTTTAGTAAGTGATTTTTACCATATTTACGAAGCCAGTCAGATATTGTACTCCAACTTCTAATACCATAACGTTCCCTGGCTTCACCTATGCTAGATAGTTTACCGGCTTCTAATTCATTTACAACTTTAAGCTTGAAAGCTTCACTGTAACGAATTAACGTTCTCTTCATAATTTCCTCCTGATGTTAGATTGATAATGTGTCAACCTATATCAGGACAAGACATGCCTAAGTGAAAGCGGAGCCAGGTCTCCGCACTCCAAAAAATAAAAACCAAGAAAAGGTGCTTTCTGGTAAAGAATTTAGTGGCAAAAAGTCGAAAATAAAATTGTTTTTTGAAACATTGGGTGTTTATATTGTAAAACTGTTTAAGCGGATAAGCGTTTAATCGTTTTTTATTTCAATTTGCAGTTTCGCAATTCCGCAATTTTGCAACAACAAAAAGGAGATGATGTCATGGACAAGAAAATACAAGAAGCCATTAATGACCAAGTTAATTTTGAGATCTACTCATCTTATATCTACTTAGCAATGTCTTCCTACCTCAAATCTATCAATCTTAATGGATTTGCTAATTGGATGGAAATTCAGGTGCAGGAAGAGATAACGCATGCAATGAAGC
>JANQFW010000096.1 GCA_028277625.1 Candidatus Gastranaerophilales bacterium
ATAAAAGCAAATGCTTATATTGCAATGACAGGAACTCCGGTTGAAAACAAGTTGACAGAGTTATGGAATATATTTGATTTTTCAAACAAAGGATATTTGGGAGGAATCAGTTCGTTTAAACGAAACTTTTCAACTCCTATTGAAAAATATAAGGATGAAGAGAGTATTAAAAAGTTTAAAACAGCTACTGCTCCTTTTATGATAAGGAGGCTTAAAACCGATAAGGCAATTATAAATGATCTTCCTGATAAAATTACTTTTGATGAGTACTGTTATCTTTCAAAAGAGCAAGCTGCAATTTATGAAAATATTGTTAAAAATACTATTAGCACAATCGAAGGCTGTCAAGGCATTGAAAGAAAAGGTTTAATCTTCAAATTAATTACTGATTTAAAACAAGTATGCAATCATCCTGTTAATTACTCAAAAAAAGGAACAGTCTGCCCTGAGTTATCTGGAAAATCTCAAAAAACAATAAAAATATTAGAAAAAATTCTTGCTAATAAAGAAAAATCTTTAATATTCACTCAATATAGAGAAATGGGAGATTTGCTCGTTGAAATGATTGAACAGGAATTGAAAACAGATGTTCTGTTTTTCCACGGAGGAATTCAGCGAAAAAAACGGGATGAAATGGTTGATAAGTTTCAAAATGACTTAAAAAACAAAATAATGATAGTTTCTTTAAAAGCAGGTGGCACGGGCTTAAATTTAACAGCAGCTTCTAATGTTATTCATTATGATTTATGGTGGAATCCAGCCGTTGAAAATCAGGCTACTGACAGAGTATACAGGATAGGACAAGAGAAAAAAGTACTGGTTCACAGGTTAATTACTTTAGGGACTTTTGAAGAAAAAATTGATGAAATTATTAAGTCAAAAAAAGAGTTAGCTGATCTTACTGTTTCAACAGGAGAAAAGTGGATTACAGAAATGTCAAACAGTGATTTGAGGGAAATATTTACGTTACATAATAGTTAGGTGGAAAGTCTTATGAGTAAAATATTGCCAATGATAACTTCATCTGGTGAGATTGAACCTACAAGACCTGCGTAGGAGATATATTTATGACTAATATTATTCAGCTAAAAATAACTCTTCAAGAAGTTAAACCACCAGTATGGAGAAGAATTATGGTTCAGGATGATATTGATTTTTATCAGCTTCATCAAGTAATTCAAACAGCTATGGGTTGGAGGAATATACACTCATTTGGATTTGACCTTAAAGACTATTATATGAGTGGATCTAAGGACTATGAAGGCAATATAGAAATGGAATTTTCTCCTTATAAAAGTCTTGTGGGCTTAACTCAAGAAGAAAGAGTGCAATATATTCAAAAGGTTAAAGAGTATAGAAGCAAAGAAAAGCTTATGATTAACAATTTTATTAAATTTGAAAAACAAAGAATAAAGTATAGTTATAATTTTAGCTATAAATGGGATCATACTCTTTTAGTTGAAAAAATTATTCAACCGGAAGAAGGTAAAAACTACCCAGTTTGCATAAAGGGCAAAAGGGCTTGTCCGCCAGACAGTATAAACCTTGAGGTAAGGGATGCTATTGGTTATATGATAATTTGTGATAAATTCCTTGAAAATCCTAATAGCAAGAATCAGCAATATTTTAAAGAGGAATATAGAAAATTATATAAAAGGGATTTTGATCCTGAATATTTTAATATGGATGAAATCAATGACAAGTTAGAAGTTTTGAGCTTATAGGTGAAGAAAAAGTGACAAATAAAACCGTAACAAAATGGGTGGATATAAAAAAATCCTTACAAAACCTGGAAAAAGAAGAGTTTATTCAGCTAGTAAAAGACTTATATGCTCTATCAAAGGAAAACAAAAGTTTTTTATCTGCAAGATTCGATAGAGATAATAAAGATATACTTCTTGAGTATAAAAATAAAGTAATTGAGCCTTTTTATCCTAAAAGAGGTGGGATTGGAAAACTTCAATTACGACCCGCTAAAAACGCTATTAGCGATTATAAAAAAGCAAGTAATGATTTATTGGGAACTTTAGATTTGATGTTAACCTATGTTGAGGCTGGAACAAAGTTTACTACTGAGTACGGGTATATTAATGAAAATTTTTATAATAGTCTTGAATCAGTTTTATATGACTTTAAAAATCTTATAAATACTAAATCCCAAGACTATCTCGATTATTTTAGGGAAAGGCTTGAAAAACTCAGTCAAAATTCGGATAAAGGTTGGGGATATGGTGATACTATTGATGAAGTTGTTGGAGATCTTTTGGATAATAAATAATTAAGCCTCGGACGATATTATCGAGCAAATAGAAAAAAACATAGCAATAAACAACTACAACCTTTCTACAACAAGGTTTCAGCTTGATAAAGGCTATATAACGTCATTCAAAGGTAATTGCAATTATTATGTCAAAAGCTCGGAATACTAAGTTATTATTATTTAGATTCAAATGTAACAATAATTTAACAAAATAGCCCTTTTTTCTGAAAATTCGAAATCTATCGTGAAATTATTTTTTAAAACCGCTACAATATATATCAAGAAAACAAATAATATATCAAATTAAACTTAGCTTAAAAGATTTGAGGTATTTTGACTTGACAAACCAAGCAGCAAAAACTGAAGACACATGCCAAAAGGATAATGATAAATACGCATCCATCCTGTATTACAGACTGCGTAATAAAATTGTCCTGCTGCGACGTTTTGCCAAAAATTGCGACATTATGGGCTATAAAGATCGCCTGCTCGAAGCTATAAAAACCTCAGAAATGCAATTTGACACAGTCGGCAAAGAATACATGCATATAATGCGCACCGGCAACTGGAGTAAATTCCTGATACAAAAGATGGAATTTATAAATATGGGACTTCAATCCTTTGCAATGAATATAATAGAAAGTGTAGAGGAGCGAAGAGCCGCAAAAAAATGGCATGCAAGAAAGCCCAAGTCCGATAGGCCAGGCTTTAGAACAATAAAAGAAGGCCTAAAAAGCCTTGCAGATAAAGCATATAGTCTGGTAAGCACTAAAATACCGGACGAAATAAGAAATAAATTCTCCACACAACAGATTCATGCAGTTAACAGCCTATGCGATTTAAATAAAAAAATACTCCAAGAAATAGAAATAATAAGAGATAAATTTGATAATCATCATAAATGGTCAAGACTATTTCCTTTAATGCTAAAGCAAGTGGCAGATTTTAGCTTGGAATTCCCAACAGAATTTGTAGTGCTAAGGCCATGGTCCATCAATGAATACGAACTGTCCGAAGAAACAGCCGAAGACCTGCACTTATTTAAAAAATTGACAAAAATTAGCAAAAAAATATTGAGTGAACTCAAGCAAATTAACTTTAATCAAGATTTATTTATGGATAAAGTGCCGGATCAAGTGAGCTACAGCAATGTAAAAGAAATACTGCATCTGCCAATTCCTAAAGATTGCTCAAATTCAGAATCTAATGATGTCTCCTATCCTAGTTGCAAGGAGGGTTACTCAGATAATCCTCTGATTAGAATAATAGACGCACACAAAGAGTTATTATATAAAATTCGTTGTGTGCGCCAGTCTCAGTTTAGACTTGATAAAGTCAAGCATAACATCTGTTATAAAGGTGATTATCTCGCTTTGGCACGAGACAAATATTATGATCCCTATCAAGAAGACGAAATTAAATATTTCAGCTATGAAAGTTGGGAGGATGAGCCTGTAACCCCAGAGCAGGAAGAGCAAAGGTATAATGAGCATTTTGAGTATTACAGAGACTATAAAAATCGTGACTATGAGCAACGAGTTATCAATGCCCAACGTCGCAAATCTCGCAAAGTAATAGGCTGTAGAGCGCAACAAATTTGTTGCAGAATTCTGTGATGAGGCAAGGAAGGAAGCACATCAACGCAAGCTCGAAGACAGTGCAAAAAAGAAGCTAAAAAAAGTTCTACAGGGGAAGTATAAGCTGGTTAAAGCCAGCTTCAAATTGAATGAGTCAAAGTTTTATAAAGAAGTATCCGCAGTTGCGAAGGTGGCCGATGCTGCGTCAGCAGGCGATATTGATATTTTAAAAGATGATAAAAAAGAAAATATTATTAAAGATGAAAGCAATTGTGCAAATAATAATATAATAGACATAAATAATAATAAAAAAGAAGAATTAAATAAGAAAAAGCCCCATTATTAGTGGATTTAGATGTGAAAATTTAAAATATAATAGACAATGGTGAACTTTCCGCTAGGCAAAGGGGAGTTTATCGTTGTCTTTTTTATTTGTTTCCATTTTTCGAAAGAAAATGCTAGCTTGTAAGGAAAAACGCAACACCGCTATAGAAAAATCGAAAAAATATTTGAAATAAGTAGGATACAAGCCAAATTTATATTCATAAATTACTTGCCTCCTCTTTAATATAGTTTTTTATGAATATATCTCTATGTGGCACTGTACAATTACTACAGCTTAAAATTAAATATTCTTTTTTTCTTTCATCCCTTGTTTGAGAGTTTTTATAGTACCCAAATTTT
>JANQFW010000121.1 GCA_028277625.1 Candidatus Gastranaerophilales bacterium
AGGAGCAATTCTTCATGCTTATTAGACAATTAAAAGCTTCAGTAGAGAGGTATATAGCTTTTAATCCAGATAGCCATAAATATCAGGGACATAAAAATGCTGATATATTTATTGATTATCTAGAATATCTTAAAGAAAAAGCTGAGAAGAAATTTCCACTTACAATAGAGTCGTTGTACTGCCATGAATTATCATTGATTCAGGAAATTCAAAATTTTGCATTAAGACAGGAGAATTATAGTGAAAGTAAAAAAACTCTTAGTGCGAACAATTCCTTATGTCTCGGTTATATAGAAAGAGCTTTAGATATTTTTATTAAGCAATATGGCAATAACTTGAAATCAAAGATATTAAGTAATTTTGTAGAGTATTTATCAAGCGGAAAACGAACTGCAATATATACAAACCCTCAGAATTCGCAGGAAAAAATTGAGGTTAGAAGACGTTTAAGAGCTTTATCAACGGCAAGACTTATCTAGTATTACTTTATAACCCCAAATGATCCGGTTTTTTAAGATTTTTTTCCAGTCGGCTAATTGCCGAGCAGAAGCTCGGCGTTCCCGGCAGGAAAAAATAGTCATAATTTTATGACTATAAGTAAAATATAGCGTTAAGTTGACGCCAATGCGCATTTGCGGGATAAAAACTGCTGCATTATTTTGCTGACTTACAACTATATTTTTAAACTCAACTGTTGAATTTAAATTTAGAATTACTCACGATTTTAAATTATAGCCTATACTTTTTGAAAGGAGTTGTACTTATGGAGTGTTATGGATGTAGAAAACCAGTGGAGGAAAAGGAATTTATTTGTGAATTTTGCGGATGTCCTGTGCGTTGTCCTAATTGTTCTAAAGAGATAGAAGTCGTCGAGAGTTATTATAATGTAAGATGTTCTTCGTGCATATGGGAATCCAAAGTAGGTGTATTACCAACAAAAGATGAAAAATTAGTTTGTTTAATTCAGGCAGGCAACAAAGTAATTAATACAATAAAATATAAATGGAAGATACAATGTTCAAACAATTTTAGTTCTCTCTCGCCAAATTTTAAACTTACTAGAGAAAACTACCATAAATGGGAGCTTATAAATGAAGTTGCAAAGAAAGTAGAGGGTTGTAAAGTTCAAGGTCTTATCCCTTTTAACCCACATTATGCATTAAAATTTTAAAATAGTCTTAAGTTGTTTGTTTTTAAGTGGATTCAACTGCATTACAGTGTCTGAATAGCCTTGGCTACAAAAATTAGAATGAAACTATAATAACGCAAAGTTTAGTGTGGTTTCAATATTTTTATACAAACGTGGTATCGGCAATTATATTTCCCTTTTTCAATAATTCTAAAAATAAGCAAGGAGAAAGTATAATGCCACGTCAAACTAAATCATATTCACCAAAATCCAAGAAAAGCTATAGAGAGAGTCTAAAGATGATCAATCCTCATACTGCTGGAATAGATATAGGATCAGGAGAGATGTGGGTTTGTGTGCCAAAAAAGGATACACTGGAAAAGAATATTAAAAAGTTTGGTTCATATACTCCTGATTTGATACAGTTAGCTAATTGGTTATCAGAAAGCAAAGTTAATTCAGTTGCCATGGAATCAACCGGAATATACTGGATACCTCTTTATCAGATTCTTGAGACACGTGGTTTTGATGTAGTACTTGTTAACGCACATGAAGTCAAAAATGTTTCAGGTCGTCCCAAAACAGATCGTTTTGATTGTCAGTGGATTCAGAGACTTCATAGTTATGGATTGCTAAGAGCTTCATTCAGACCAGAAGACAATATATGCCGTTTACGGATACTAACGAGACATAGGAAAAACCTGGTAGAACAGTCTTCTTTGTATATCCTGCATATGCAAAAATCTTTGAGGTTAATGAACCTGGTTTTAGATAAGGTATTAAGTGATATAACAGGTGAAACAGGGATGAATATTATACATGCAATTCTTCGTGGGGAGTATGATCCTTATACCTTGGCTAAATATCGTAATAGCAGGGTAAGGTCCACAGAATCTGAAATAATCAAAGCTTTATCAGGTGATTATCGGAAAGAAGAGATATTTATATTGAAGCAGGCAGTTGCTTCGTACGAACATGTAAATAATCAAATTAAAAAATGTGATAATGAAATAGAAAAGCTCATAGCAAAAATAAAAGTAAAAACTGAAAAGAAACAGGATAAACCTAAGGAAGTAAAAATTGAATCTAAGAAATTCAGAAATCCTACTAAGGGAGGTTTTAAAGGCAGTAATACAAAGGTTTCTGAATATTTTCAATCAATAATAGGAGCAGAAGTTACAGATATAAATGGTATAGATGTGCTTGGAGCCTTAACTCTTATTTCAGAGACAGGCTTTGATATGAGTAAATGGAAAACCGAAAAGCACTTTACTTCCTGGCTAGCACTTGCCCCAAATAGAAAAATTACTGGTGGTAAACTTTTGTCATCAAGAACAAAAAAAGTAAAAAATAGAGCAAAGCAAGTGTTTAAAACAGCAGCTGTATCTTTAAGAAATAGTGATTGCTACCTGGGAGCTTTTTATAGGAGAATGATGAGAAGAGCAGATAAAAAAGTTGCAGTAACAGCTACTGCACGAAAAATAGCTATTATATATTATAATACCCTAAAATATGGGAGAAAATTTACTGAATTAGGGGCTGATTATTATGAAAAAACGTATAAAGAACGAATTAAAAAAAATCTGGCAAAAAGAGCTATCAGTTTAGGATATAAACTTGTCGAAATTGAACAATAAAATAATCATTAACACAAATTAACTATATCTTTAATAAAAAAAAATCATGTAAAAGTCCGATTCAACAGTGGTGACGCAATATAAGCTGTTCCCGAGATGCAGTGTGGAATACCGTGCTAATAGAAAAATTTATTGGTGAAGCTAAAGCTATCCCGCGATAAGAGAATATTAAATCATAAAAGCACGGTTACATGAATTTATTATATGAGGTGATTAGCTATGACTTAGATAAATAAAATAAAAAAAGTTCTTATTGTATTCAATAGTTGGTTTCATAAGAGTTGAAAATTTTATACAATTTAATTTTTAAAATATAAACCCGAACGGGATAGCTCATTATACTGCATATACTTGCTATTTAGCACTTTGAGTGGTTACCACACATTCATACAAAATAACTTCGTCTCTACAGCATACTGAGCTATTGCAAAATGTGGGTTTAAGGGTTATAGCCCTCCATTTAAATTCAATATTCCAACTTATCAATACCACCCAATGGCCAGGGCAAGAATAGCCTATCAATTGAAAATTGCATCGTGTGAAGAATATGCTGCACTAACATATGCATTACTTAGAGATGATGCTTGGTGCAATGCAAATATCCTGGATGTGAATAAGATATCTGTTAAATATATCTTTTCTGAAAAAATACACCACGCATTTGT
>JANQFW010000034.1 GCA_028277625.1 Candidatus Gastranaerophilales bacterium
AATCAAGACTTGTTTATGGACCAAGTCCCGGACCAGGTTGGCTACAGTGATGTTAAAGAAATAGTCCATCTGCCGATACCAAAAGATTGCCCAAGTTCAGATACCAAAGATATTTCCTATCCACCTTACCATGAGGGTTTTGCGAAAAATCCTCTGATTAGAATAATAGACGCACACAAAGAGCTGCTATACAAAGTTCGCTGCGTGCGCAAATCCCAGTTTGAACTCGAAAAAGTCAAGCATAATATATGCTTAAAAGATGATTATTTAAGACTAGCTCGTAATAAATATTACGACCCTTATAAAAAAGACGAAGTCAAATATTTCAGCTACGAAACCTGGAAAGATGAACCTGCAACCCCTGAAAAAGAAGAACAAATGTATAATGAACACTATGAATATTACAAAGACTGCAAGGAACGCGACAGAGAAGAAAGAGCATACAAAGCCAAGAGGCGTAAACAGGCCAAAATTAATGCCGTAGAGCAAAATAAATTTATAGAACAAGCTTGGGAAGAGGCAAAGCAAGAGGTAAAAGAACAAGCTTTGTATATCAGAGCTTGGGATAGGCTGGATAAATTTAAGCTAGGCAAGTATAAGCTTGTAAAAATCAGCTCCGGTTCTAAGCTGGAGAACTTAAAAAGTTTCAAAGAAATTCCTGTTGTTGTAAAGGTGGCTGATGCTGCTTCAGCAGGCGATACTAATAATTTAAAAGATGAAAATAATAAAATAAATAATAATATAATAGATATAAATAGCAATAAAAAAGAAGAATTAAACAAGAAAAAGCCTCATTATTAGTGGGTTTAAATATGATAATTGAAAAATGGCAGTAGTAAGCTCTTTTATCAGAAAAAGAGGAGTATTTACTATTGCCATTTTAAATTCAATAAACGGATATACATTAAATAGTTGATGTGTTTATGATAGCAAAGTTTTATCTTTATGAATAATAGGGGTAAAAATATCTATAAAATGGCTAATATAACAGTTAATGTAAAAATCACTCAAAACAACTAGAGATGATTCTTAAACTGTTCAGGGATAGTATAAATACCCGTGTCGGGAAGGGTGAATAGCAAACATGACTTCTGTATCAAACCAGGAAAATTCTATAATCAATACTATAAATGATAGTATTGATTTAAATACGTGCTTTAGTTGGTTTGACAAAAAGTTTGGTACTACATTAAAAGAATTAACAAAGTCGTTTCTCGGAAGTGATATAGACTTTCACCTCTTTGCCATTACAAATACCCCCTGTTTTGTCTGGAAAAATAGCGAATACTTTGTAACACAAATAAATGTTTCAAAAGATTTGTTTGTACACTTAAGATTATCAGAAGTTGCAATCCAGATAGTACTCGACAGTACCCTAGGCCCCTACAGCAAATACGATGATGAGTTCGAGTTCAAAAAGTTAACAGAGCTCGAAGCAATGATAATAACCGCTTTTAATAAGCATTTATACGAAAAAGCAACCGATCTGTTCGTCCCCAAAGATGATATCCCTATGCCACAAACTTATCAAATACCCGGCTTAATTCATTTAACTTTTTATGTAAAGTCTAAGAAAACTGATTTAGTAGGCAAATTAATCTTTTCTTTCCCGGAAAATATTATATATAAACCCGAACCACTATTAGAGCAAACTAAAATAATAGATATTTTAAATATTGATAAAGGTAAAATAAGTGTTGATGCAGTAGTAGGACATTCAAAAATATCTCTAAAAGAGCTTAAAGGCTTAGAAGCAGAAGATATTATATTCTTGGAACAAAGTGATATAAACTCTATAAGTATAAAAACATCGCAAGGTGAGGTATCAATAAATATTAATCCCGACCCAAGATTAGTACTGGATTTGGACGATGATAGCGATGAAGGAGATAACGGAGAAGCGCAAATGAGCGATTTTGGCAATAATACTGACATATGGGATAATCTGCAAGTTGATGTCACTGCAGAATTTGAAAAAATAAAAATGTCAGTTGGGGAAATAAAGCAAATTACTGAAGGTCTTGTCATAGATGTAGCTCCATTGGTTAACAATCAGTTGTTTTTGCAGGTGGAAGGTAAGCAAATAGCTCTTGGAGAGCTGGTTATAATTGGAGAAAAATATGGGGTTAAGATAACTAAAATATTACAAGGACAACAAGAATCTCAAGAATCAGCAGCAAGTTTACCTGCACAAATAGAGGAAGCTGAATACAAAGAAGGCCAAGAAGCACCTCCTCAAATTCCTGATAATGGCGATCAAGGCGAAATGAATCCAGAAGATCAGACTCAGGAAGAAGACTTTGACTATAGTGACTTTGAAATTGATGATGATGAATAAGGGGTATTAAAAATGACAGAATATATTGTTAATTTTTCTGTTTATACAATGGCTATAATTGGTATGATTTTCGTTGCATTTATTATGGTGCAAAAAACATTAAATGGCGGCAGCTTAAGCAATAAAAAAAATAATTTTTTAAGCCTGGAAAGTCTTTTACCTTTAGAGCCACGAAAAAACTTGTATGTGATAAACGCAGGGAATGAGAAATTTTTAATTTCAACAGACATGAATGGATGCAAGCTGTTAACTAAGCTTGAAACTAAAAATAATAACGATTACCCGCAAAGCGGCAATAAACCAGACAACAAAGAAGAAAGTCTTGAAAATACTGAACAATTTTCTATAAATAACGTAAAAAAATTATTAAAAATAAGATAAATCAAAGGGGTATGCACCAATGGAGGAACTTTTAAAAGGATTGGATCCGGCAATTCAACTTTTACTATTTATGGCATCACTATCATTTTTGCCACTAGCATTTGTATGCTTAACAAGTTTTTTAAGATATGCAATCGTCTTTTCTATTCTCAAACAAGCTATGGGGACGCAACAAGTACCTCCTTCAATGATTATTATAGGGTTATCTATTATGTTAACTCTTTATACAATGGCGCCGGTTTTTACAAAAATGTTCGAGGCTGGTTATGAACCCTATCGGCAATCAGGCTCGATAGTTTTGGCAGTGAAAGAGGGAAGTGAGCCATTAAAGCGTTTCATGATGAAACAAACCCGACAAGAAGATTTAACCTTTTTTATTGACCTAATGAGAAAGCAAAGACCAGAAAGCCCTGATGAAATATCTATATTTGAAGTTGCTCCGGCATATATGATAGGAGAGCTTAAGACAGCCTTTCAAATAGGATTTATCATATTTATACCTTTTATTGTAATTGACCTTGTTGTTGCAAACGTCCTCTTAGCACTTGGTATGATGATGTTGTCGCCAACAATTATATCTTTACCCTTTAAAATACTAATATTTATTGCAGTAGATGGCTGGAGCTTGATTGTAACAGGCCTGGTCCAAAGTTTTAACTAGCGAGGTGCAATGTGGAAATACTACTAGAACATGTAGGGCGTGGATTTTTAAATGTATTGTTAATATCAATGCCTGTCGTATTGACAGCAGCATCTATTGGTCTTGTTATTGGTATACTACAGGCGGTTACACAAGTTCAAGAGCAGACAATTGCTGCTGCACCTAAGATTTTAGGCGTATTCTTGGTGTTAATAATGCTAGGCGGCTTTACAACAAAAGTCTTAAAAGAATATTTAATAAACTCAATTAACATGGGGCTAAAAATTATACCCAAAAAGGACGAATATGTATTGCCGCATGATGCAGAATTGATAAATAAAAATAACTTTTTTGAGCGGGAAGAGAAACACTTTGGTGCCGGTAAAAAGCCAGATATTAAGGAATTAATGAGATCACCCGGTAAAATACCTCATGTTGATGGAAAACAAAAACCATCTCACACCAAAACTAATAGAGCACCTAATACTAATCCCACATTAATAGAAAAGAAAAAGATTTACACTGGCAAATAAAGGAGTAATCACATGTTTCGTAGAATAATATTTATAATTTTATTTCAGCTTATATATCTTAATCTTTTTACCCAAAAATGCTTTAGCGAAGACAATAAAGTAAACAATATTAATATCAACAATGAGCAGACCATTTATCTCACAAAAGGCTTATCTTATTTTATGAACTTTGACGAAGATATTAAATCTTATAAAGTAGATAAAAAGAGAGTTTTAAAAATTGAATATATAACAAGTATTTTTAACAATAAAAAAAGTTTGTTAATAAAGCCTATTAAAAAAAGGGACGCAAACTTAACAATAAAAACAAAATCAAAAGAATATAAATTCTCTGTAAGTGTAAATAATAAAAATAAAAAAGTTGATAACTTAAGAATAGATACACCACCTTTGCTACCACAGAAGGAGCAAACATTTTTTAATTGCGAAATTGATAAACCCCCAATGCCCAAAAAATAAAGGCAACCAATAAGGATACCTAAGGCTAAATGATAGAAAAATATATGACATTACTTCAGGCAATGCCTGAATTTAATAACAACATACAAGCCGGCTTAATTATTTTTGCAAGATTTTTAGGTTTTGTTAAATATGCACCTGTTTTAAACCGTAAAGATATACCTGCTATGGTTAAAACAGCGTTCGCTTTCATTATGACTATTTCTTTTGTGATAATTTTACAGCCAGAAAAATTGCCGGAAGGATCATCCTTATTTTTAGCTATAGTATTGAATGTTGCTTTTGGAGCTTTTATTGGTTATCTGGCTCAAGCAATATTTGCTGCTGCGGTTGCAGCCGGAGATATAATTAACATGCAAATGGGCTTATCTTCTGCAATGATGTTCGACCAAAGTGCAAAAGAACAGTCTAGTTTGGTTGGTAGGCTCTTTAGATTCTTTGCAACAATTATATTTATTCATGTAGGTGGTGTCTACTGGTTATTCTTAGCCTTTGAAAGAACCTTTGAAATTTTTCCGCTTTATGCTACCAATTTTATGCTATACGAAGAATTTCATATAGATTACTTAATCAAATTAACGGGAAACATTTTGACGGTAGGGCTACAAATTGCTTCTCCGGTTCTACTTACTACACTATGTCAGGATGTTGTTCTTGGAACAATATCTAAAACCGCACCTCAAGTAAACGTTTTCCAGTTAAGCTTTATATTTAAGCCTGCAGTAGGGGCTTTTGTAGTTTTGTTTACCATAAAAACCATTGCAAACGTTATTGCAGACTATTATATTTACTATCAAAAATTTTTCTAGGTTTCTATAAAAACCTCATTATTAATAATAGATTCTAGCTTTAACAACAAATCATGCAGCCCCTTACGCTTTAGCGCAGAAACCTCAATAGTATTTGGCATTTTATCTTTAATTTCTTCGACTTTTTCTCTATCAATAATCAAATCAGACTTATTTATAACTGTCACAATAGGCTTCTCATTAGAATTTAGCTCTAATAAAATATCATAAACAGTGTCAACATGCTCGCTCCAGGCTGGATGCATAGGATCAATAACATGTAATACAATATCAGACTCGGTTACTTCTTCCAATGTCGCCCTAAAAGCAGCAATCAAAGATGTAGGCAGCCTTTGAATAAATCCTACAGTATCAGAAAATAAGGCAAAATCACCTTGAGGTAAACGTATTTTCCTTGTAGTAGGGTCCAACGTGGCAAACAATTTATCTTCCGCAAATATCTCACTGTTAGACAAGGCTGTTAATAAAGTTGATTTCCCAACATTTGTATACCCCACAATTGACACAACCGGCAAATTATTTTTCTGTCGTTGTCTACGTTGATAGTCCCGTTGATCTTTTATTTTATTAACTTCGTTTTCTAAAAATCTTATTCTGGTTCTTATTCGCCTTCTATCTATTTCCAGTTTTGTTTCACCGGGGCCTCTTGTGGCAATACCACCACCGATACCTCCACCACCTTGTCTACTTAAGGACAGACCTTCACCTATTAATCGTGGAAATAAATATTTAAGCTGTGCCAGCTCAACTTGAAGCTTTCCTTCTTTAGTTCTGGCTCTTTGCGCAAATATATCAAGGATAAGTTCAGTTCTATCTATTGTTTTTATGCCTATAGTGGCTTCAAGCTTTTTTTGCTGATTAGGTGACAGCTCAGCATCAAATATAACCAGATTAGCATTTGTTTCTTGTACTAATAATACTATTTCCTTAGCCTTACCGGAGCCAATATATGTCGCCGGGTCAGGTCTGCTTCTCTTTTGTACTATCTTAGACGCTATTTTTGCACCTGCAGTAAAGGCCAATTGCTCCAGTTCACTCAACGAATCCTTTAATAAAAAGTCACTAATATCATCAGTTTGCAAACTTACTAATATCGCTGACTCTATTTCTACTTGAGATTTATCTTTATAGTTTTTAGCAAAGTTTCTTTCTATCTCAATTATAAACTCTTCAAAATCTTGATTGCTAACTTCTCTAACCGTGGCCGTAGGTAAAATTTCCCATATATTGCCAGCATCAGTTTTGTCAGGCAATAAATATCCTACTTGAATAGAATCAGCAAAATTTGGATTCTCACCCTTTTTCCTACTGAATGTTTTATCACGATCCACGCCGATTGCTGCAATAACATCAAATCTATTGTTTAATAAAGCCGTTAAGTCAGTTTTACTTAAATCTGCATTACCGTTTGGATGTGTATGTATGCAACGTAAGCCGCATAACCTGGCTTCACCTTCTCTAATATTTTTAAAAGTTGGCAAATTAACAGTCTCTGCATCACCTACTGTTACATTTATAATTTGCCCCCGCCTATTTATTATTAGCGCTATTTCTTTATTTATTTCATAACTCAACTTTGCCAGTTGCTCTGCCACTTCGTAAGTTATTAGTTGTTTTTTATTAATTTTTTTCTTTATTAGTTTTTCAAGGCGTTTAATTTGATTCTTTTTTAAGCCTTTTAAATTTCCTTCGGGTTTAATATTTCTGTCTCCATTAGATTAGTACAATTATAATATAGCACGACTTTCACCCTTTTCAAAAAACAATTGAATTATAGATTAATTCAGGAGCTTTAATATCTTTTAATTAATAAAGCCTAATTGTTTATTTAAAAATAAGGCAATTTTCTGAGTTCAAAATACTTTATAATAATATACAACACAATATTACTGAGTGTAAATGCTAACCACAATTGGAGTGTCGAGCTATGAGTAGAAGTGACTTACTGTCGAGTTTTATATTTAAACAAACTGGCCCAAAAACTGATTCTACAACTTGTCCAATACAGCCAAAACTTACTAAAAAAGCTGAAGCAGATATACATGGACTTTCAGTTGGTATGTTTGGATTTAACTCACAGGCAGGTGATACAAGCACAAAGCAAGAACCTGGTCGCTTAAATCTAAATGGTTAATTAATAATAAAAAATTTGAATATAAAAAAATAGATTGGATAATTTCAATCTATTTTTTTGCTTTTATATAATATAATTTAAAATAAAGAGTTAACTAAAGAGGGAAAAATGAAATTAGAAGGCGTAATTTTTGATATTGACGGGACATTGTGCGATACAATCCCTTTTTGTCTTGAGACTATAGTTGCTGCTTTAGAAGAAGGAGCCGGTAAAAAAATTGGAAAAGAAGAAGTTCTAAGCTACTTTGGAGCTACAGAAGAAGGTATCATTAAAAAATTGGCACCTAAAAAATCTCAAATTTGCTATGATGCTTATTTAAGACTTTATTCAGAGAATCACGGCAACTATCCGTCTATGTTTGATGGAATAAAAAATATATTAAACCATATAAAAGACAACAAAATTAATACCGCTGTTGTTACTGGCAAAGGTAGAGATTCAGCCCAAATAACACTGGAGTATTATGGCATAAAAGATTATTTTAGCTACATAGAAGCTGGATCACCTGAAGGATCAATAAAAGCTGACTGCATGTCTAAAATAACATCGCGCTGGGGAATCAACCCGAAAAACGCAATATACATTGGTGATGCTACAAGAGATATTATCGATTCCAGAACAGCCGGCGTTACTCCTGTTTCTGTAACGTGGGCATCAAACGCTGATAAAAAAGTATTAAGCGAGTTAAAGCCTGACTTTATGTTTGATAAAGTTTCAGATTTATATGATTGGCTAAAATCAACGGTGAAATCAACAGATGATATATTACAAAGAACCGGTTTATAGACCACCTGCAGAAGCAAATTCTCTTTTGATTCAGGTAACAGAAGGTTGCTCTTTTAGCTGTGACTTTTGTGCCGGCAATCTAGGCAAAAAGTTTTTAATACGCAATACTGACGATATAAAAAAAGACTTAATTAATGCTAAAAAGCTTTTTGGCGATTACTACAGAAAAATGTTCTTGCTTGATGGTAATGCTTTTGTAATACCCGCTGATATGCTTGTTGAAATTGCTGATTTCAGTTATGAATTATTCCCTAAGCTAAAAAGAATATCTGCTTATGCCCACGCAAAAGATATTCTAGCAAAATCTCATCAAGAGCTGCAAAAAATATCTGATTCAGGTGTAAAAATGGTTTATTTAGGTATAGAAACAGGTGATGATGATTTATTAACCCAAATAAACAAGCGTGTAACCTCTGATGAAATAGCTGAGGCTGCTCATAAATTATACAAAGCTAATATTAGCCTTTCTGCTACAATAATTTTAGGCTTAGCCGGCAATGATAAAGAAAAAAGTAAGAAACATGCTCAAAAAACAGCTCAATTAATTAATAGACTAGTACCGGAAAATAATATGGCATGGTATATATCAGCACTAACATTAATGATACCGCCACAAACAAGAATTTATAATAAGTATAAGACGCAAGAATTTGTGCCTTTGACTCACATTGAAATACTTGAAGAGTTAAGATATTTTATGCTTAACTTAAATGATAATCTCGAAAGGTGTATATTTAGATCAAATCATGCTTCTAATTATCTACCTTTAGAATCTAACAACTTGGCAAGGAATAAAGATAAGTTAATAGAGCAGATAAATTTTGCATTAAACAATACTGACATTTTAAGAAATGAATCATTCAGGGGGTTGTGATTACCATATTATTTGATATTTTATTTAAGAGATTAAAAATTACACAAAAAATGTTGAAACAAACCTTCAAACTTGATAAATAGATTATAGGTATTACATGAATAGTTGTAAAATATTAATATCAGGGTATTATGGCTTTGAAAACTTTGGTGACGATGCTATTTTATATAGTATATTAAATGAAATAAAAAAAATTTTTCCACAGTCTGATATTACTGTTATATCTAACAATCCAGACTTAATAAAAAAAGAATATAATACGAATTCTATCTATCGTTTTGATTTTAAAAAAATAGTAAAATATTTATCATCTTCTGATATTTTTATTAGTGGTGGTGGTAGTCTACTGCAGGATATTACAAGTTTAAATAGTCTATGTTATTATTTAACACTTATTTGGCTAGCTAAGAATTTTAAAAATAAGATATATATTTTTGCACAGGGCATTGGACCGATAAAAACTTTTGTTGGCAAAGTTCTTTTAACAAAAATATTAAAAAAAGCTGATTTAATAACAGTTAGAGATAAACAAAGTAAAGAGTACTTAAATAAACTCAAAATAAAGTCAATATTAACATCTGATCCTGTATGGAATATCGATAAAAATTCAGAAATACTAAGGCAAGCAGCTAAGCCAAATAAAAAAGTTGGCGTCCAACTAAGAGAATGGGATAGCCTAAGTGAGCGAGACCTGGAAAATTTGTGTAGCGGGTTAAAGGCACTTTTAGAAGAAGATAATTATATAAGCGATTTAGTTTTATTATCTTTGCAGGACTCTAAAGATTTAAAAATACTACAGAAGTTTAAAAAACTTGTTAACAATGATATACCGGAATTAAACGTGAAAATTATTAATGATGCTTCTATTGATAATGCGTTTGATATTATTAATAGTCTGGATTATTTTATAGCTATGAGGTTTCATGCGGTGCTTGCTGCTATGAAATTAAATGTACCTGTTTTGCCAGTAGTATATGATCCAAAAGTTAAGTCTATCTCAGAAGAAGCTGGTATTCCTTATATAGAAATAGGTTTTATTTCTGAAAAAGATTTAAAAAGAAAATTGAAAAGTCTTGCTGAAAGGCAAGATAAGTATATTGGTAAAATATATCATTATGCAAAAGAAAAGCAAGATGAAGCCAAGCAAAATTTTGTTTTGTTAGAGCAAATGCTTGTAAAGAAAGATTGAAATTAATAGTGGATAATACGTTAGCACCTCAACAAAATAGATTAGAAATTTTAAACTTTCCTGTTGACTTGATAAAAATGGATGAAGCTGTTTGTTTTGTAGAAAATAAAATTGCGAATAGAAAATTTTGTCATGTTGTAACTATAAATCCTGAAATGATAATGAATGGCAGAAAAAATATTGAGCTGGGTAATATTTTAAAACAGGCTGACTTGATTGTACCTGACGGCATAGGCGTTATAATAGCTTTAAAATATTATGGTATAAAAAATATTCCCAGGCTTCCCGGTATAGAATTATCATTAAATTTATTAAAAAAATGTTCAGAAAAAAAATACAAAATTGGCTTTTTAGGTGCTCAAAAAGACGTTATGGAAGAAGCTTGTAATAATATAAAATCAAAATACCCCGGGGTAGAAATAGTTTTTAAGCAAGACGGTTATTTTACAGAAAAAGATGAATCGGTTATTATAGAAGAAATTATTAAAGCACAACCGCAAATATTATTTGTAGCGCTAGGAGTTCCTAAGCAAGAACTTTTTATAAATAGACACAAAAATTTATTAAGTTTTGCTACAATGATTGGTGTAGGAGGTAGTTTCGATGTTTGGGCAGAAAAAGTTAAAAGAGCTCCTGTGTTTTTTAGAAAGTTTGGTTTAGAATGGTTGTATAGAACCATAAAACAACCTGCGCGTTTTAAAAGGATATTTCCGGTACTACCGGTATTTTTGATAAAAGTACTATTACACAAGCTAAGTATGAGAAAAGATAAGAAAGATGACTGAGCAAAAAAGACTGTCGGAAGAGGAATTAAAAAACCTTGAGGAAGTAGCGAAAAAGATTAGAGAAAACATCCTTATAATGATTAATACGGCTAAGTCCGGTCATACAGGTGGATCTCTATCTCCAGTAGAAGTGATTTTAACATTATATGCAAAGTGTATGACTCACTATAAAGATTGGCATAACTCTCCTGAGTGGGGAAACAGAGATCGATTTATACTTTCAAAAGGTCATGCGTCTGCAACTTTGTATGCTACGCTTGCACAAATGGGATATTTTGATGAGCATGAACTTTTAACTTTTAGAAAACTAGGTAGCCGTTTGCAAGGACATCCTACTTTTGGACTCTTGCCTGGCATTGAAGTTTCAACAGGTTCTTTGGGTCAAGGTCTATCTATGGCTAATGGTATTGCTTTAGGCTTAAAACTTGATAAAAAAGAAAATTACGTTTTTGTGCTACTAGGTGATGGCGAAATACAAGAAGGTCAGGTGTGGGAAGCTGCAATGACATCCGCTCATTATAAGATGGATAACCTTATTGCTGTAATAGACAGAAACAGATTACAGATAGACGGAGATACCGAACAAGTAAAATCACTGGATCCTCTTGATAAAAAATGGGAGTCTTTTGGTTGGCAAGTATTAGAGATTGATGGGCACAATCTTCAAGAAATCTATGGTGCTATAGAGCATGCAAAAGAGCTTGGAAAACAAAAATCAGCCCCTGTAATGATTATTGCTAATACTATAAAAGGCAAAGGTGTTACTTTTACCGAAAATCAAGCTTCTTGGCACGGAAAACCTATGAATGATGAAGAGTTGCAAAAGGCTTTACAAGAAATAAGAGGTTAATAGAACTAAAAATGGTTATAAATAAAGCTATTAAAAAATCTTTAAGGGTTGCTTACGGAGAAACTCTAACTGAGCTAGGTAAAAAAGATGAAAATATAGTCGTTATTGACTCTGATTTATCTTGTTCTACACAAACACAAATGTTTGCAAAAGAATTTCCTGATAGATTTTTTAATACAGGTGTTGCAGAGCAAGATGCTGTTTGCCTGGCTGCAGGATTAAGTACATGTGGTAAAATTCCTTTTGTGAGTACTTTTGCTATATTTGCCAGCGGTAGAGCTTGGGACCAAGTAAGAAACTCTGTTGCACATCCAAAATTTAACGTGAATTTTGTTGCAACGCATGGTGGCGTAACAGTTGGAGAAGACGGTGCAAGCCATCAGTCAGTGGAAGACATTAGTCTTATGAGAAGTATTCCGCATATGATTGTTATCGTGCCATCTGATAGCATTGAAACAAGAGAAGCGATTAAGTTTGCATATGAGTATAACGGACCTGTATATGTAAGGTTATCCCGGTCTAATACGCCAGATGTGAATGGCAGTGATTATAAATTCGAGCTAAATAAATCAAAAGTGTTAATAGAAGGTACTGATGTTACTATGATTTCTAATGGAGAAACCTTGTGTGAAGCTCTAGAATGTGCGCAAATGCTTAAGAAAGTAAATATTAATGCTGAAGTTATTAGTATGCCTGTAGTTAAGCCTGTTGATAAAGAAACATTAATAAAGAGCGCAGCAAAGACGGGCGCTGTATTAACCTTAGAAAACCATTCAGTAGTAGGCGGATTGGGTAGTGCAGTTTGTGAATGTTTGTCGGAAAATCATCCATGTATAACGAAAAGAATCGGCGTGAATGATGAATTCGGTCAAAGTGGCAAGGCAGAAGAACTACTCGTTAAGTATGGTTTAACCGCTGATAAATTTTATGATGAAGTTTTAACGTTAGTGGAAAAGAAAAATAGTAAGTAAATTTCTATGATAAAATTTAAAAAATTAACTAAAAAATATGGTAATCAGACTGCTTTAAATAATGTTAATCTCCATATTAATAAGGGGGATTTTATATTTTTGGTAGGGCCAAGTGGGGCAGGCAAGTCAACGCTAATGAGGCTTGTTTATAGAGAAGAAAAGCCGACTTGTGGTAAAGTTTTTGTTGGTGGTATTGATGTTGCCAAAATAAAAGATGTACATGTACCTTTTTTAAGAAGAAGAATGGGAATAGTTTTTCAAGATTATAAGTTATTGCCGTGTCAAACAGTATATGACAATGTAGCCTATGTTATAAGGGCTCTTGGAATGTCAAATGAAGAAGTCGATAAAAGGGTAAAAGGTGCATTAAAAGTTGTTGATCTGTACCACAAAATTTGTGCCAAAACTGAAGAGCTATCCGGTGGAGAGCAGCAAAGAGTGGGGATTGCTAGAGCTATTGTAAATGGTCCGCCTCTATTAATTGCTGATGAACCTACAGGAAATTTGGATCCCAAGAACTCTCAGGAAATAATACAAATTTTAGAGCAAATAAATAGGAGAGGAACCACGATTGTTGTTTCTACTCATGATCAATTGATCGTAAATCAATTTAAAAAACGTGTAATAACACTGGATTCCGGGCAGGTAATTAAAGATGAGTGCAATGGAATTTATGAGTGCAGATAAAATAATAAGATAGCGTTAAGTAAGAGGTACCCATAGAATGCTATTCAATATTTCATCCGCTTTGGCGAGCGATCTTAGAATATTAAAGAGAATATTAAAAGAAACTATTAAAGGCATAGGCCGAACAGGTCTTGTAAATATAGTTATTATTGCAACTATGGCATCAATTTTGAGTATTTTTGGGTGTTTATTTAGAATTAGCCTGGAAATTTACTCTTTTGTCGATAACTTGGGTTCTAATATGGAAATATCTGTTTACTTGCAGGACAAGGCAAGCTCGACCAGGGTCGCAAAAGAAATAAAAACTCTTGATAATGTTAAAAGCATAAGTATCATCAAAAAAGAAAAAGCATGGCAGGATATGAAAAAGCATATGCAGCTTCCTGATGTTTCAAATCCTTTGCCGGATAAAATAAGAGTTAAATTAAAAGATAATGACAGCTCTAAGATAGATAAACTTATAAAAAAGGTAAAAAAAATTAGGGGTGTTGAAGCCACTCAGTATGCTAAAGAAATATTAGATAAAGTTAAAAAAATAGGAGAAGTAGCAAACGCTGCTACAATGGTTGTATTTATTGTGCTAGGTGGTCTTACTTTGTCTATAATAAATAATACTATTCATCTTGTAATACAATCGAGAAAGCAAGAAATTGAAATTATGAGGATGATGGGGGTAAGCAACTGGTATATACGTTCTCCTTATATTCTTCAAGGTGCTTTTTACGGTTTTTCCGGTGGTCTTATTTCTATTTTTGCTCTAGGCTGGATGGAGAAATACTTAAGTAATATCTTTAAAATTTTTCAAGTAAGCGGAACTTATATAGATTCTACAGGTATTGCTCTAGTTATTCTTTCTATGGGTACTGCCGTTGGATCCTTGGGTAGTATTATCTCTGTTAGAAAATATTTGAAAATATAAATAGACTATACTCTGAAAAGAGAGATCTGGAGTCTAAAATTGAACCAGAATAAATATCCGGTAAGATAATAAAAAATAATATTTTATAACTTATTATGGATAGATGTTAAGATAATAATAATTTATAAATTTCATTAGAAAAAGTGATGACTATCATCAACGGAGTATATATTAATGTTTAAGATAAAAAATGCCATTATTGCTTTGGCTATTGTTAGTGCTTTTTTTGTTTTTCCCAAATCTAAAATTAGTGCATCAACAAATTCTATAGATTATGATAAAGAAAAAAAATCTGCTTATCATTTGTTAACAACTATTTTAGCCGATAAAAGCAATTATTTGCCATATAGGTTAAACTTATTAAAAGAAATGGCACGAATGGATGGAATCTCTGCAAACATTGATACTGAATCCTTAAATCATACTACAGAGGATGAGAAAACAGCTTATAAGTTTCAGAATTATTGGAATAATGTGAAAGCAGCTTATAAGGCAAATATGTTTTATTTTTTATCGCAAATTGATCAACCTGAAATTAAAGAGGCGGCTGATAAAATTTTAAATAAAATGCATGACTCCGACGATTTACCTTTATTTTTAAGTTTGGCAAAAAGTACTAATAAAGAAGAAAGAGCAATTGGCATAAGCGGTATTTTGAGAATTAAAGATGAAAACTCTATCACTTCAATTTTAGATATACTGAACAACTGCACTAGTGCAGAAAAAAAAGTTATAACCAATTTTTTAATTAATTTTTCTAACGATAAAAAAATAATAGACTATGCAAATACTTTAGTTAAAGAAGAACAGGATACTGAAATTCTAACAAACTTGTATATTTTATTGATTAAATCTGGGGAGACAAAGTATTTAAATAAGTATAAAGAATTTTTATTCTCTAAAGAGAAACCTGTATATAGATATGCATCAGTAAAACTTAGTAACCTGTTTGAATATATTAGTATTCAAGACATAGAAAGTTTGTTTGACTCTGATGATGATGTAGTTAAGATGAGTCTTCTTATTTATTTAGAAAATTATTTACAAAAAAACAATATAGACGACGTTCAAAAACAAAAAATATTTAATAAACTGCGCGATTTTGCTTTCGAAGATAATGAAATAATAAGTATTTCCGCCATCAAGGTATTGTCAGAAGTAAAAGATAAAAAAGCAAATTTTTATTTGACAGAACTAATCAATAATAAAAAAATTTCTATAGTCGCCATAAATGTTATATTAAAAACACAAAATGAAAACTTAATTCCTATTTGGAAGAAACTAGTGGACCTTGGAGATGATAATATACGTCTAAGGGCAATTAAGCTGTTAATAAACAATAATCAAAACACTAAAGATAGTTTAAAATTAATAATAAAAGATCCTAAATCTTCTTTATTAGCTAAGCTGATGGCTGCATCCGCATTAAGTAAACAATATAACGATCATAATTATTTAAAAACTTTTTTAAGCAGTGATAATACAGAAGTTAAAGAAAGTGCTCTTTTACAGCTTGCAAGAAATACAGCTAATAAAAAATATATGATGGACTTAAAGCAAATTGCTTTTGATTATTTTAAAAATGAAAATGATTTAAAGGCAGCTATAATCTTGTTAAGTAAATACAATGATAAGTCTGGTCTTAAAATAATTAAAAACTACTTATCTTCAAGAAAAATTGTTGATATACCTCCAAAATACTTTGATAGAGATGTATTAATAGATTATTTAAATGATAAAGACCCTTGGGTTGCGTTAAATAGTGCTTATATACTAGCATTAAATGAAAATCCGAGAGGATTAGAAACTTTACGGAATTTATTATTAAATTCTACCAGCTTAAAGATAAAAGCTGCCGCTGCTTCTATTTTTTCAGAAGTCGGGGACGCTAACGATATTCAATCTTTAAAACAATTGTATAACAATAAATATGTAAGAATAAAAGTCAATGCAGCTCAGTCTGTCTTGCATATTATAGAAAAAAATAACGGATAAGATAAGAAATGCTTGCTTTCTATCTTATTGATACACTGCTATCAAATTAGATTTGCTATTTAAATGTTTTATAATGTAAAATATAGATTATATTACTGGCTAAAAAATAAACTTAAGATTACTAATTTCAGAGTATAGAGTATTTTAGAGTTCGCAGA
Organism: Candidatus Gastranaerophilales bacterium; assembly: GCA_028277625.1. Taxonomy (GTDB): domain Bacteria; phylum Cyanobacteriota; class Vampirovibrionia; order Gastranaerophilales; family JANQFW01; genus JANQFW01. The sequence continues at coordinate 16,509 of JANQFW010000034.1, forward strand.
TCAACACAAAGTGAAGAGTGAGAATATGAGTACTGAGTTAGATAGAATAATAAATAATTTGCCTAATTTGCCATCAATGCCACCAGTTGTGGCAAGTGCTCTAAGAGTGATTGAAGATCCTAAGTCTAATGTTAATCAATTAGCTCAAATTCTTTCTAAAGATATAAGTTTAACTTCTCAAATTTTAAAGATGGTAAACTCATCTTATTACGGTTTTCCTAACCAAATAACAACAATTAATAAGGCAATGGCACTGTTAGGCCTAAATCAAGTAAAAAGTTTAATCTTAAGTGTTGCGCTTAAACCTATGATGTTATCTCAAAGTGGCAAAAGCTTATGGGAGCATTCTGTAAGGTGCGCAGTGGGATGCCAGCTTATTGCAAAAGCCATTGGTAAAGGTGACTCTGATGAAGCGTTTGTTGTTGGACTATTGCATGATATGGGGAAAAATGTTTTAGAGTCGTGCAATAAAAATCTTGCAAACCAAATTCATAAACAAGCACAAGGTGGAGCAGATAGATTAAAATTAGAAAAGAAACATTTTGGCTTTACTCATGCTGATATCGGAGCTGCATTGGTTAGAAAATGGAAATTACCTAGGGTTATTGAAATATGCGTACAATATCATCATGATCCGCTTGCTTCTAAGAATATTTCTCTAGTAGGACCAGTTTATGTTGCAAACTTATTAACTCAGGAAAATTTTAAAATTTTTGAGATAGATCCTCAGGTTGCGGATAATTTGTACTTTGACATACCTGATCTTCTTGAATTTAGAGAAGAAATTATAGAAAGTACAAAACCGGTTATTGCAGCATTAAAATAAATAGACTAACAATTAATAAATAAGTAACTTGGATAGAAAAAGGGGAATAAAATTTCTCGTATTATTATTTTATAATATATGAAGAAATAATAATTCTTACTTTAGAAATTTAAGTGCGTAGTATGCAGTATTAAGATTTTTGAAAATTTTTATTCTATTTATAATTATTCTATTTATAATTTAAAAGTTATTATCTAGCGTAACCATTGGATAGTATAATAAATCTTTTGTATTTTAAATAATTAATCAGTGTAAAATATCAGTAAATCTTAAAATAACAATTAAAAAATACCAAATAATAGTGTATAATTAAATATGATTTAATTTACAAACATGATAAAAGGGGGTTTTTATGAGGAAATACTCTTCTTCCGAAATTAGAAATGTAGCCTTAATATCTCACGTTGGAACAGGAAAGACATCACTTGCAGAAGCGATGCTTTTTTTGTCTGGACAAAATACCAGATTAGGCAAAGTTGACAATGAAACTTCTTTGATGGATTTTGAACCTGAAGAAATAAAAAGGCGAACTACAATTAGTTCGTCAGTAGCTAGTTTTAATTGGAAAAATGCTGAAATAAACCTTATTGATACCCCTGGAAGTGCTAATTTTATTACTGACTCCAAAAACTGTCTGCAAGGAGTAGATAATGCTGTTTTAGTTTTAGATGCATTGGATAGTTTAAAAATACAATCGTCTAAATTGTTAAAACAAGCTCAAGAACTAAATTTAGGTTTGGTTATATTCATTAATAAGCTGGAAAGAGAAAATTCTAACTACCAAAAAGTTCTTGAAGATTTAAAAGCTTCTTTAGTTTCAAAGCCGGTATTGCTCCAAATTCCAATTGGGCAAGAAGGCTCTTTTAAAGGAGTCATAGATTTATTAAAAATGAAAGCTTATTATTATGAAAATGATGAAAGCGGCAAGTTTACAGAAAAAGACATTCCTGAAGAATTGCTTGATGAAGCAACTATATTAAGAGAAGAAGTACTAGAAGCTATTGTTGAATGTAACGATGAAACTTTAGAAAAATATCTTGAAGGTGAAATTCTAAGTGGACAAGATATTGAAATATCATTGAAGCAAGGTATTCAATCCTCGCAAATTATTCCTATTGTGGTAGGATCCGCAACTAAAAATATTGGAGTGGTACAACTGTTAGATTTAATATCAAAGGACATGCCTTCTCCGCTTGAAAGAAAAGAAATAAAATTACTTAATAATAATAAAGATGAAGTTACCAGAAAGCTATCAGAAAATGAGCCGTTATCAGTGCTGGTATTTAAAACAATAGCAGATCCTTATGCTGGTCAGCTTACTATAATGCGTGTACTCTCAGGTCAAGTTTATTCTGATTCTACAATATTTAATTCAACTAAGGCGACTAAAGAAAGAATTGGGCAGATACTAAAGCTTGTTGGCAAAAAGCACGAACCTGTCCAAAAAGCTTCTGCTGGTGATATAATTGCAGTTGCAAAACTTAAAGATACGAACACAAGCGATAGCTTTAGTGATGAAAATAATCCTGTAACTATACCTGTGATACCTGCACCTAGTCCTGTCATCTCTTTTGCAATAAAACCCAAGAGCAAAGGCGATGAAGATAAAATCATATCAGGATTAAAAAGGTTAATGGAAGAAGATCCAACACTACAAACATCCAGAGATCCTCAAACCCATGAGCATATTTTATCTGGTATGGGACAAGTTCATTTGGAAGTCAGCATTGAGAAGTTAAAAAGGAAGTTTGGAGTAGAAATTCTTTTAGAAACTCCTAAAATTCCTTATAAAGAAACTATTACGGCTGATGCAAAGGTACAAGGAAAATATAAAAAGCAATCCGGCGGAAAAGGCCAGTATGGGGATTGCTGGATTGAAATTCATCCTTTGGCGGAGAAAGAATTTGAATTTGTGGATAAAATTGTTGGTGGTGCAATACCCAGACAGTATATTCCAGCTGTAGAAAATGGAATAAGGGAAGCCATGAGAAAAGGTATTTTAGCCGGCTACCCTGTAACAGGTGTTCAAATAGTACTTTTTGATGGTAGTTATCATGCTGTTGATTCTTCTGAAATGGCTTTTAAAGTTGCAGGCTCAATGGCATTCAAAAAAGGTGCGCTTCAAGCAAAACCTGTATTATTAGAGCCTATAATGAATGTAGAAATCATTGTGCCAGAAGAAAATGTTGGTGATATTATGGGTGATTTGAACAGTAGACGTGGTAGAATGCAAGGTATTGATGCTGAAGGCCATACTCAGACTGTTAAAGCTCTTATACCTATGGCAGAGATGCTTAGGTATGCACCTGATTTAAATTCAATGACTAGTGGTGCTGGCATGTTTTCAATGGAGTTTTCCCATTATGAAGAAGTACCTACCCACCTTTCTCAAAAAATAATAGATGAAACTAATGCAGTAAAAGAAGCCTAAGGGCTTATTAAAATATAGAGTTCTAAGTATTAGAAATGGGTGCCATCTGGCACCCATTGAGTTTATAAAAATTTGTTGCGTATATATTATAGTGCGCTTAAGCTGCACTTATTAAAAGAATTGTTATAGTATTCTTTTAATAATGCTGCACCAATTACTCCTGAGTAGTCTTTTAATTTAGCTTTTGTGATTTTTACGCTTTCTGTTGCGGTTGGCAGTGCTTTAGCTAAAGCCTTGCTGACAGATAGCTCATAGTAATCATCTACAGCTTCTATCAATCCACCGCCAAGTATAATTAACTCAGGGTTATAGAAATTGATTACGCTTGCTATTCCGCTACTTAAATACTCTGCTGCCTCTGTTATACAGTTTAATACTAAGTCATCCTTTTTATCTAAGGCTTCTTTTATATGCTTTGAGCGTATTGATTTTTTATCCTTTACAAGGTCTGACATAACAGAACGATGGCCTTTTTTAAGAGCTGCTGTGATTGTTTTTTCTATAGCAGATCTTGAAGCATAAGCTTCTAGGCAGCCATGACCACCACAAGTACACATTCTGCCACCTGAATCAACAATAATATGACCAATTTCACCAGCTGTGCCAGTAAAGCCATTACAAATTTGACCATTCTGAACAATACCAGACCCTATACCGGTTCCGGCAAATATACAGACAAAGTTTTTGTAGCCAACGCCACTACCGAATTTTAATTCGCCAAGGGTTGCAACTTCCACGTCATTACCTACGGCTACAGGTATTTTAAAGTGATTTTCCATTATAGCTTTTAAGTCAACGCTATGACAATCTAAGTTTGGCGCGGAAATTAGCATTCCGTGCTTTCTATCTACTTGGCCGGCTGCACCGATACCAATTGAAGCTATTTGAGAAACAGGTATTTGCGCTTTGCAAATTGCTTTTTCTGTTACATCAATCAATCTTTGTATGATTATATCTCTGCCGTGTTCTGCCTTTGTTCTCTTTTTATCCGACTCAATGACTTCACCGGTTTCTGTATCAATAACACCGGCTAATATTTTCGTTCCGCCTAAATCTATGCCTATTGAGTAATTACTCATTTTTTCTTTTACTCCGTTTTCTTAAAATTTACTTAAACTATTTATTTAAATAATATAACGTTCTTGAATTCATGATATTGTCTAATTAAAAATAATTATACTGATGAAGTATCTAAAAAAATATTAAGTTTTGAGTTTAACAATTTTAGTCAAACATTCTAAGCTACTTCTATGAGTTTTTTTCAGACTATTCACCTTGATTAAAATTAATAAAATTGAGATTATAATCTAAAGAAAGATTAATCCCTGATTTACTTATGAGTAGTATAAATACTCAGTATTTGTGCCTCTTCATAAATACAATAACACAGACATTAAAAAGTAAGAAAAAATTTTTTAAATAATAAAGTAATTGTTATTTTTTTAATAGCTCAGTAAATGCGGGGTTATGTCTTATTTTGTCGAAACTGTCATCAATTAGTGCTAGTTCTCTGATCACATCATTGAATTGAATTGCTATTGTTAATTCTTTTAGTGCATTTTCTAAATCGCCTAAAGATGCATAACTGCAAGCACGTTTATAAATTAATAGTGCATCGACCGAGTTAAAGCTTAAAGCTTGATCAAAATAATGTAATGCTTTTTCTGCGTTATTTGTTGAGAGGAATAAATCTCCCATCTTGTAATATAACGCCGGGTCTTCCGGGTTTAAAGAGATCGCATTTTTGTATAAAGTCTGAGCTATGTCTAGTTGGTCTGTTTGAATAAAGCATTGTGCTATGAATTCATAACATTTGCTAGAGGTAGAATCTAAGTCTAAAGCTTTTTGGAAGTGGCTTACTGCTTTTTTAAGATTTTTTATTTCATAATATAACACTCCTAGCTCAAAGTGGCATGAGAAGTCATCAGGGTTCATTTTTAATGAAAGCTGGTAGGCATCAATTGCTTCGTGGTATTTTTCCATCTTGCTGTAGGCTACACCCATATTGTAGTAAGCCAGAGCAAGGCTAGGTTCTTTTTCTAATGCCAGCTTGTAAAATTTTATTGCTTCTTCGTATTCTTTTATGTCTATTAAAAAGTTGGCGTAGTTGTATAAAATTTCGTAACTTTCTTTATCTGTATCTAGGGCTTTTAGGTAGTATTGCTTTGCTGTTTTTAAATGATTTTGTATAAACTCTGCCTTTGCAAGGTTTATCCAACCTAAAGCTGCGAGTTCTTCACATTCTGTAAGCTTTTTGAATGATTCAACTGCTTTTTTTATTTCTCCTACTTTAAGGTATAGCTCGCCAATTTCTAAGTAATGCAAATATGGTTGAAATTCTTCCAATGTTCTTTCTCCGGTTATAATAAATTCTCTTCTATTAATTAATTCGGCTTATTTTATCAAAACTTGAATAGGTGGGTGGCAGTCGCCATCTTTTATAGTTTACGGTTTAGTCATTGACTAGCTTAAGGTGTACACTTGAATTATAGCTTTCATCCATTATTACTGATGGATATCGATTAACGCTTTTTATACAGATAATGTAAACATAGCTAAAAAGACAACGATAACTACCCCTCTTTATCTACTTAGAGAGCTTATCATTGTCTTTTATTTGAATTATTAAGATATAACCCACTAATAGTGAGGTTTTTTCTTGTTTAATTCTTCTTTTTTATTGCTATTTATATCTATTATAT
>JANQFW010000101.1 GCA_028277625.1 Candidatus Gastranaerophilales bacterium
CGATAAGCTACCGTTATCAGTAGTGATATCATAATTAACAAGAATACTTCTACCGGCTTGCAGGGTTAAATCCCCACCTGCACCTGATGTATTATCAACTGTTATTGCTTTGTCGATTGTTATATCATTATTTGCCTGCAGGGTTACATTTTGGCCCGTGGCTAGTAGGTCAATAAGATTACTTGGAGATATAGTTACATCTTCATTAGATTTTGTGGCATACAGCTTACCATCACTGATATCACCAGCTGTGAAAAGGTAGACTGCTCCAGAACCAGTGCTGCTATTACCACTACCATCATCATTATAAGCTCCGACAGCCAGCATGTTTCCATCAAGAGAGACCGAAGTTCCAAAATAATCGTTACTATCTAATGAACTGGATAAGTCAATATTTTTACCGCCTGTATAACCTTCTCCTATTATGCCTTCAAGATTTCCACCGGAGAAAGAAGAATCTGTAAATGTAAACAGATAAATTGCTCCTGAGTCGATTGCAGTATTGCCACTGCCGTCATCATAATATGCACCTGCAGCCAAACTATTTCCATCAAGGGATACAGAATAACCAAATTTATCATCATTTTCTAAATAGCTGGACAGATCAATATTTTTTCCTCCAGTATATCCTTCGCCAATAATACCTTCAAGACTTGCACCAGAGAAAGAAGAATCTGTAAATGTAAGTAAAAAAACTGCCCCTGTGTTAGAAGCACTGTTTCCGCTACCGTCTTCTCTAAATGATCCAATAGCTAATCTATTATCATCAAGCGATACAGATGTACCAAACTTGTCTGCGCTATCAAGATTTGAACCCATATCATAATTCTTGCCGCCTGTATAACCTTCGCCAATAATCCCTTCAAGATTCCCACCGGAGAAAGAAGAATCTATAAATGTAAATAAGTAAACAGCCCCTGAGTCAGAACTACTATTACCACTCCCATCGTCTTCATAGGATCCAATTGCCAACCTATTCCCGTTAAGTGATAACTCGTGTGCAAATTCATCGGCATTGTCCAGATAAGAAGATAAATTAATATTTTTACCGCCGGTATATCCTTCACCTATTATAGCTTCAAGGTTTCCACCACTAAATGAAGAATCTGTAAATGTAAACAAATAAGCGGCTCCAATAGAACTACCACTATTACCACTACCTTCATCCGCTTTTGCTCCTACTGCTAGCCTATTACCATCCAAAGATACTGATATACCAAAATAGTCATTGTTATCCAGATAACTTGATAAATCAATATTTTTACCACCTGTATAACCTTCACCTATTATAGCTTCAAGGTTTCCACCACTAAATGAAGAATCTGTAATACTATACAGATAAACAGCTCCTTCATTACTTCCAATATTACCGCTTCCTTGATCTAGCTGAGCACCGATAGCTAACATATTATTATCAAGTGAAACTCCAAATCCAAATCTGTCATAAGTATCTATATAAGAAGACATATCAGTAAAACTTGTATATGTATAACCTTCTCCAATAGTTTGCACAAGGGAACCACCAGAGAATGTCGAGTCTGTAAAACTAAATAGGTGAACAGCTCCCTCCCCACTTCCACTGTTACCGCTTCCATCATCACCATATGCACCAACAGCTAATCTATTGTTGTCAAGAGATACTGATGCACCAAAGTAGTCCTCAGTATTTAATTCACTGGATAAATCAATGTCTTTAGCGCCTAAATAATCTTCACCTAGCTTTGCTTGAAGAGTACCACCAGAAAAAGCAGAATTACTAAATGTTATAAGAAAGACAGCACCATGGTCAGTACCGCCACCGCCATCAAGCTTATGTGCTCCTATTGCCAGCATATTTCCATCAAGCGAAACTGATCTGCCTAAATAGTCCCCTGAGCTCATGTCTGCAGACAAGTCGACATCATTGCCAGTATTGTAACCGTCTCCTACTTTAGCTACAAGGCTACCACCACTAAATTCAGAATCTGTAAACGTATAAAGAAAAACTGTCCCATTGTTATAATTACCTGCTCCTGCTGCTAATCTGTTTGCATCAAGGGAGACACTAGAACCAAAGTCTTCCCCAAAGTTTAAGTAAGAACTCATATTTATATTCTTACCACCAGAGTAACCATCCCCTATAGTACCTACGTGGCTACCACCGCTAAAAGCAGAGTCAGAGAATGTAAGCAAATAAACAGCACCGCATGAATTAGCTGCAGTAGACCCTATTGCTAGTGCATTGCCATCAAGTGCGACGCCAGAACCAAACATTGTATTAATTCCGAGACTAATATCAATATTTTTACCGCCAGAGAATCCATCACCTACTTTAGACTCAAGAGTTCCACCATTAAATGTAGAGTCAGTAAACGAATAAAGGAAAACAGCCCCTTCATCCATAAAACCTTGCTTTGGAACTCCAACGGCTAATCTATTTGCATCAAGAGATACAGAGTAACCGAATTCATCGTTGTTTTCTACATCAGCAGGTAGATCGATATTTTTACCACCAGTGTAGCCTTGCCCTATTATTCCTTCAAGAGTTGTACCATTAAAAGAAGAGTCTGAAAAAGTATATAGATAAACAGCACCGGCTTTAGTATTAGAATTGCCGGAACCATCATCAAAATGAGCCCCAACAGCCATCATGTTTCCATCAAGTGATACCGCACTTCCAAACTCATCAGAGGTATCCAAATTTGAAGAATTGTCAACGTCTGAAGGCTCAACATAGTTATATCCAATAATTATCGAATACTCGGTAAAATCAGGTTCTGCTATAGTAATATTCTTAGGGTCAAAGAGGATAGTACCCTGACGATCACCAATACCGGTTTCTACATGACCACCAAAAGTAAGATTGTTTCCTGATGATATTTCTACAAAACCACCGTCACCTGATAAATTACCCGGCTTTGCGGAAAAATTACCAAGAACAGCAGCTTTTTCATCTGCCCAGGTAATAACAGTTCCACCATCACCATGCTCACCTGTTGCATCTGCAAGTATATTTGTACCACTTGTCATTGCAAGTAATTTAGAGTTTGGAATTAAATCTTCAAAGAAAAGATTTTTTCCACCCTGAAATTCTCCACCAAGAAGCACTTCACCGCCGCCTGATTTTCCGCTTGCGTCTATATCTGTAGATAAGAACTTCAAACCTGGTGCAGAAATATGAATAGTTCCACCTGTTTCATTATTACCTTTTGCCGTATAATTCCCTGACGTTGTTATTTGTTGTCCTGCAATATGACTAATTTTTCCACCTGTTGAGCCTGATACATCAATATTAGAAGATGAAATTTCAAAAGTCTTTTTATCTACTTTAATATCTACTGTTCCACCCTTGCCTGATGAGCCTGTTGCTTTTATTTCCTCAGCAAGAGATAAATTTTTTGCCTCAATATTAATATTTCCACCTGTTTCACCGCTAGCATCAATATTTCCTCCAAGTGCAACAAATTTACCTTCAATATTAATGTTTCCACCCTTAGGACCGCTAACATTTATATCGCCTGTTGCTTGTACAGTACCATTACTACCGTCTATATTAACTTCACCAAATACAATTTCGCCATTTTCTACTGTTAAACTATTTGCCCTTATGATACCTGTTGTATTTACTGCTTTTGCAAATAAATCATTTTGACTACTCGCTTTTAATGCAATTTTACCGCCTTCAGCGCTTATTTCTCCACTATTTGTAATAAAAGCCTTTCCATCTTCAATTGGATTATCATTAATATCTTTATTTGTAACTACATTGACTTTAACACCTTGGCCAAAGTCTAAAGTAAAGTTATCCCCAGATGCCAGAATTGAAGAACCTTGAGGTGTATTTATTGTGCCGCTGTTTTCTATAAATGGAGCTAAAAAGATAGCTGAACCATTATTATGGGTATTAATAGTACCTCTGTTTATAATACTTGCATCATTTTTGCCTCTAATATCAAATTTATAGCGCCCATTCATAAAGTCATTATTAGATATACCTACTGATGTAGCTATGATAGAACCTACATCAAACTTTGATGTTTCGGTAAATAACATTCCATGAGGATTAACCAGCATTAATCTTCCGTTAGCATTAATACTACCTTGTATTACAGAAGGGTTAATATCTCTTATTTTGTTTAAAATTATCGAATTTGCAGAAGGTTGCTTAAAGTTAACAGTTTCATTAACCCCAACATCAAAAGAATCCCAGCCCACAATAGCCCTGTCAGAATGCTGTATTACATCAACCCGGTTAGGGTCGATATTTTTTATAGTTGCATCTCCAGCTTCAACATTTCCCCCTAGCGGACTTGCATCAGCTTGATTATTTGATTCAAATGCCGACAATACCAGTAGAAGCAGAGAAAATAACTTTAAATACTTAGTTTTTTTTATCAAAAATAAAAATTTAAGCATGTTATATTTTTCTTTTTTTGCAGTAATTAATCAGGGTGTATGATAAAATCTCATTAATATATAAAATAAATATACAGGCAGTTTTTTTGGACTTATAATATTTATCGGCGAGTTTATTTTATTCTTTATTATTTTTTTAATCTTTATAATCTTTATTTAAAAATTTTAACAATCCTTCCAGTAAAATGATTCTGCAGGTTATTCTTTTCGCTAAGAAAAATTTGCAGAATCTTCAAAGGAATCAGCCGAGAGAAGAAATGATTCGACTGAGAATAGATTTTAAAGAGAATTATTAAAAAAGAAAAAGAGAGACTAAGTAGGCTGTATTTAGAAGATTATTATAGCTTAAATTGTAATTATAAAATGTTATATTACTTTAAATATAAAGTAGTATAATTATAATTTGTTAAGATAAATTGTTTTTAGTTTAGATTTTAAATATAGTTGTAGGTAATAGTGCTGTTTTAATATTAATTAGTATTTAAAATTCAGAAAAATATGGGGTTCTTGTGCTTATTTTAGATATGGTGGAACTGGTATATGTGTTATATATATAAAAACAAACCTGCGGGGGAAATTGCTTAAATAAATCTAAAATATTTAAATTAAGCCCTGCCCTATTCAGCCTACCCAAAAAGAGCAATATTCTCAGCTTTTTTGACTAGTTACCGGCTTAAGTTTTTTCAAAAATTTTAAAACTTCATCTTTAACCCACTCACTAGAATGATGACTACCCTTCTTTGAAATATACAATTTAGCCCTAGGGTTCCTTTTAGATAGTTCAATTGACATATAAGAGGGCACAGTCCTGTCATGTATAGAATGCGCTATCAATAAAGGTGATGATATCATTCCTACTTTGTTTTCATTATCAAATTTCTGCGTTAAAGGCATTGCTTCAATAAATTTTGATGAAACTTTAGTCCAAAAAGCAAATTTGCTTTCTAAAATTTTATTTTTGGTAATAAACAATGCCTCTTCTCTTATGTTTGTAAAAGTACTTTCCAGTATTACGCCCATAAAATCATCTCTGGATGCCACGTCACATACAACAGCACCACCTAAGGATCGCCCCCATAACACTATATTCTTTTGCTCCACATTTTCATAATCTTTCAAGTATTTAATCGCCGACTCCAAATCTAAATACAAGCCGCTTTCTCGTGGTGACCCCTTACTCCTGCCATGTCCCCTATACTCCAACATAAATATTCCATATCCATTATCAGACAAAAACTGTGCAATGCTTTGCCACATACTTATATTTTCACCTTGCCCGTGGCAATAAACTATAGTAGGCTTATTTTTTTGAGATTCTATATACCAGGCATTCAACTTTGTGCCATCTAAGCTATAAAAATTTATATCCTGTAATGCTTCGGTTAAATTAAGTCTAACATCAGCTATTTTTTTGTTCATTGGGTAATAAATCAATTTTTTTTCAATATCAACAAATGCTAAACAATTATGTGCGTTAAAAAGAAAAAATAAAAAAATAAAAAGTACCAACAGGCCAGAACTTTTAAAAATGTCCACGAACCAATTACCCCTTCTAAACTTTTTTGTTTCTTAAAAAAAAATTTCTTAATTAATAGTATAAATTCTTATAAAAATAAAAACAAATAATATTGAATGAGTGTAACAAATGATAAATTTTTTGCTTTATTTTGAGCAACTGCCTGAAAATATATTTTTAATATATATATATTATCTAGAAAATTTGATATTAACTCTTATGATATATAACAGGATAGGAAATAGACATGGTAAACACTTATTCTCAAAGCGTACCACAACTACCCAATAATCAATTTAGCTTATATGGGCAAAGAACACCGGGCATTGGCACTTTTATCTACCCGCCAAGTCCTAACTTATATTCTATATGGTCAAATATTACGCCTTTAAATATATCGATAAGTAGCAAGCCCATATTTATGAATTCATTAGGTTCGCTATTTGGCGCAAATGCGCCGGCCTATTTAAAACCGACGCAACTTGCAGGTTACGAACAAATAAATATTCCTGCCCTAGGTCCTAATATAATACCTATGAACCTCTAAATAAAACTTTTTTACTGAATAATTTTAGACTTTTGGAGTTGCTCTTTTTTGCCATCTCAATAATTCTGTTTTTTATTATGATGGTTGTCTTTCCAGTTTTGGAACTGCTCCTGCTTGCGTTTTTTAAAGTTTTGTCTTCTATCTTGATGGTTGTCTTTCCAGTTTTGGAACTGCTCCTGCTTGCGTTTTTTAAAGTTTTGCCTTCTATCTTGATGGTTGTCTTTCCAGTTTTGGAACTGCCCTTGTTTGCGTTCTTTAAAGTTTTGTCTTCTGCCATGTTGATTCTTATGATTTTGTCTTTTAAATTGCCCTTTAGAGTGATTTCTATGACCAGAATTCGGTTTAGCATCTACTATAGGTTGAAAAGCTATAAAGCAAGCAAAAAGCAATAATAAACTAAAACATTTTCTCATACTTCCACTCCGCTTAAATGAAATATTAATCTAATCTTTGTTTATAATAACAAATTATTCTTGTTTTAAGAACCATCTTTGTAAAAATATTAATTTTTATAAAAACAAATAATATGCTAGTATTAAAATAAACTGTACTTTGAAAAGATAATCCTAAATTAGTTGATAAGTAGTATAAGTTGTTGTTTGTGTTTATAAGTGAAAAGGTGGAATATGTTTAAAAATAAAAGTGTTTGTTTTTATATTTTATTTTTATTACTACTAAATTGTGTTTTCGTAAATTATGCTAAAGCTAATATAGCTAAAGAAACTCCTATTTACGGTATGAAATGCATAAAAAAAGGTGTAAAATACAAAAAATACAAACGATGGCTAAATGGTAGACCTGCTATCGTAAATATTTTAACTATTAACCCAAAGGAAAGTGATTTAGAACTTAAATTATCTTATGGAGGCTATAATTTAAATTCATTAAAAGGGGTTAAAGAATTTGTAATACAAGAAAATGCGATTGCAGGAGTAAATGCCTCTTTCTTCAAGCCTGATTTAGGCTCACCTCTTGGTCTCTCTATAATAAACGGAGATGTTTTAACAGGACCGCTATATAGGCGAGTTAGCTTTGGTATAACTAAAGATAACAAATTTTTGATGGATAAAGTTGATATAAAAGGCAATGTAAGTATTGGAGATAGTATAAACTTGCCTTTGCATAATATAAATAATCCTTTGCTAAGCAGGAGTAAATATTCTGTGTTCACATCAAGATGGGCATCATTTTCTCCTAAAACATCTTCATATCATTGTCATATAGCTGTTAAGGATAATAAAGTTTTATACGTAAAACGCAGTAGCATTCCGATACCGGAAAATGGTTTTGTTATAGTTGGGTCTCACAAAGCATTGCCAAAATATCTAAAAGTTGGCGATCAGGTAAGTTATAACCTCGAATTTGTTCCTGAACGCTGGGATAATGCAAGTCAAGCAATTAGCGGTGGACCGTATTTGCTTAAAAAAGGTAGAATTTTTGTTGATAGGCAACGATTTACTAATTATTTTATTTCTAAAAAAGCACCAAGAACAGCTATTGGCTATACAAAAGGTGGAACCATTATTTTGGTAACCATTGACGGTAGACAAAAAAACATAACAGAAGGCGCAACCCTAGAAGAGTTAGCTCAAGTTATGCGAGAATTAGGCGCATATAATGCAATGAACCTTGATGGTGGCACTTCTACTCAAATGGTTATAAAGGATAAAATAGTTAGTTCCCCGGCAATCAACGGGGGAGCTAGGGTAACTAACGCTTTTATAATTAAAACCAGGTGAGTATTATCACCTTTGTTTATAGCTTTTTTAACAACTCATAAGTCGCAACAATGATAGGATCAATTGATGTAGAGAATAACGGAGAATAACTTAAATCAATATGTTGAAATTCTTTAACCGTCATACCGGCAGTTAAAGCAGTAGCAATTACATTGATTCGTTTGTCCGTATCACCTTTACCAATTATTTGTGCACCTAAAAGTTTTTTACTATCTTTGTCTGCAATTAGTTTTATAGTTATATTCTCAGCTCCAGGAATATAACCAGATCTGTCTTTGTTTGTAATAGTTGCACAAACATAGTTATAACCTAATTCTTCGGCTTCTTTTGCACTTATGCCTGTTTTAGCCATAGAATACTCAAAGGCTTTTGTTATAGAAGATCCAAGTATACCTGTAAATTCTGCATCTCCACCGGTCATATTTATAGCTGCAACTCGACCTTGTTTATTGGCAGTTGACCCCAGAGGTATCCAAACAGGTTTATCTGTTATCATATTTACTTGTTCAGTACAGTCACCAGCTGCATAAATATCCCTAATATTAGTTTGCATTCTTCTATCAACTTTTATTGCACCAGTTTTGCCTATTGCGATTCCTGCATCTTTTGCAATATCAACACTAGGGCCTACGCCTGCAGATAAAATAACCAAGTCACATGCCAACTCTTTACCGGATTCTGTTTGTACAGCTGAGACTTTACCTTCTTTATTTCCTATCAGCTTGGTTACTTTATTGTTTGTCATTATATGTAGGTTTTTTTCGTGTGTTAAGTACGTATGAACCTCTTGGGACATTTCATCATCCAAATGAGATAAGATATCAGGTCCCATTTCTATTACTGTAGTATCCTTTCCACCTTGTATAAAGGCTTCAGCCAATTCAATCCCAATATATCCTCCTCCTACAATAATAACCTTTTTACACTTTGGCATTTTGTCTTTGATAGCTATTGCATCTTCAATAGACTTTAATATATGTACGTTTTCTAAGCCGGTTCCTTCTATATTGGGAATGCAAACATGTGCACCCGTTGCAAGAAGAAGTTTTGAATACTGTTCAGTACTTTTTTCATTACTATTTAAGTCAACTATATCTACCTGATATTGGGTAGGATGTATTTTGGTTACTCTGTGTTCTGTAAAAACCTTTACTTTATATTTATCTTCAAAATCTTTTGGACTGCGAATTAATAATTTTTCAGGTTTTTCAACTAAATTTTCTATAAAATAAGGCAATCCACAAGCTGAATAAGAAATAAATTTGCCTTTATTATACATGCTTATTCTAACATGAGGATTTTCTCTTCTGATTTTAGATGCTGCTTTTGCCCCGGCTGCAACTCCACCAATTATTATAATATGCTCCATCTTTAATACCCCTTTTTTATTTATATCTATAATAAGTGATTAGTAAACTTTCATTTGCGATTGCCTGTTAAGTTACAAGTGAAAAATTTTCTTTCTTAATTCTAACAATTAAAAAAGAAAAAAAAATACATGCCACAGGATAATTTTTTATAAAATTAAAACATAGCCCTGTACACTAGCCTCCTTACTCAAAAACTTAGCCCCAAGTCGAATTTTTAAAAATTTAACATTTTGGTAGAAATTTTATAGCGAAGTAAGGAATAAAAAATATTGTCAAAGATGAAAAAACTAATAATAATTTTTTTATTTTTTATAAGTATAATAGTGTTTTGTGCTCCTGTCTTTGCCCAAACTCCAAAAGATATAAGAATTGGTGTGGTTTTCGATAATATATCGCCTTTTAACCGTGAAACTTATGAACATTTTAAAAAAGAATTCAAAGAATTATACTCAGAAGAATATAATCTGATAATAAATAAACGTGCGCTGATTAATGGTAAATGGGATAAGTCTACTATACATAATGGAATAGAAGAACTTTTAGAAGATGATAATATTGATATCGTTTTAACAGCCGGATACTACGCATCTACGTATATTATAAATAAGAAAAAAGTAGACAAGCCCGTCATTGCAATGGATATACCAAAGCTGATACTGATAAATAAAAAAATTCCGGAAAATGTTAATACTGTAAAATACGAAGTATTTGCCGGGGAAGATATTGAAACCATAAAGGAAATAACCCCTTTTAGGCAAATGGTTTATCTAGCCAATGATCATTACTTAAAAGATCTCGGTTATAAAAAACTAATTATGGACAAAATAAGTAAAATCAGAGCCTATATTACGATAATACCTTTGGTTAATAACTGCACTAATGTAATGAGCTGTGTTAATCGTAATACAGATCTGCTAGTACTTGGTAATATTAATAATATAGATAAATCAACTCTAAATTGTATACTAAAATGCGCAACTATGAATCAAATACCTGTTGTCTCACTTTTTAATGAGCTAAAAACAGATCAACAACTATTGGCTAGTGCAACAGAAGAAGATCTGGACATAAAATACGGCAGGCTTATTGCAATAAACCTGCATAGTATTTTATCAGGCCATAAACCCTCTCAGTTATTAACAGAAACAGATAAAAAAGATGAATTTGTACTCAATTTAAGAGTAGCAAGAAATCTAAAATACACTCCGGCTTGGAAGTTTTTAATAGAGTCAGATTTTATAAATGCAGAAGATAAGACTATTACAAGAATTTTAACAATGAAAGATGTTGTTAATGCAGTGCTAATAGCAAACCTTGAGGTATTATCCAGAAGGTTTTTTGTTGCAGCAAGCGAAAAAAATATAGGCAAAGCCTTTTCAGCTTTTTTACCAAGAGTTGATGTCTTTGCAAGAGCAGTTAGGACACAAGGGGATCGAAATCCGTCTAACTTTACGCTCTTTCAAGGTACTACCGTAAGTAAAGGTATATTTGCAAGACAACTACTCTTTTCGGATGAAAGAATAGGCGAATACTTGATAGAAAAATACAAGTACAAAGGTGATGTCTACGATTTACAAGCATTAGAGCTGGATATTGCAGCTCTTGCAGCTACAGCTTATTTAAATGTACTAAAATACGAAAATGACCTGCAAATTTCAATAGAAACACTTAAACTCTCAAAGCGTAATCTTGAATTTGCAATCTCCAGAGAGCAAGCCGGAGCCTCTGACGCTTCAGATGTATATAGATGGCAAAGTAATATAGCAAAGCGAAAAGGTAATGCATTAAAAGCAAATGCCACTTATGAAAGTGCAAATGTAGAATTAAACAGAATAATGAATAGACCTCTGGAAGAAAAATTTAGGTTAAAAAAATTAGAATTAAAAACAGCTCTAAAGGGTCATTTAACTGAAGATGTAATTAAATATTTTAGCAATCCCTGGGTTTTAGACTTATTTAGGGAGTTTTTAGTAAAAAAAGCTTTAAAAAATGCCCCGGAATTAAAAAAATTTGATAAAAAAATAAAAGTAAAAATAAGAGAACTAAAAACCCTTAAAAGAGAGTTTTACCTACCAATTGTAAATTTTAGGTCAGTATTTTCTTCAGAAGGTTCAAAAGGTGAAAGTGTAAACTTTTATAGGCTGCAGATTGACGGTGATATTTCGGTACTTGATGGTGGGGATAAGATTTATAGCATTCAAAAAGCTAATAGAGAACTTGAGGACTTAAAATTTCAGAAAAAAAACACCGCACTAAAAATAGCACAAAGAACTCGAAACGCAGTATTTAGAATAATGGCATCCTACCCGAATATAGAGTTTACCAAAGAAGCTTTTGACTCAGCCAAAGAAAACCTTGAACTTGTTTCAGATGCCTATCTAAATGGAACAAGGCATATTATTGAACTTATTGACGCTCAAAATAATTTTTTTGTATCCAAAGAACGTTCAGAAAATGCATTTTATAATTTTTTAATTGATGTAATAGAGCTAAAAAGGGCACTTTCAGATATGAGCCTTGAATCTTCTTACAATAAAAAACAACGATTTGTACAAGAGTTTTACTCTTATTTAAAAGCAAAAAAAGTAAATAAAAAGATCGTAGACAACTTTGATTACTATTTTATAAAAAAGAATAAGCAACAATGAAAATAAAGTCACTTATTAATAAAACAAATTTATTTTTGTTTTTATTGATAAGTTTAATATGTTTAATAACCAGCTCGTTTCTACACAACTTATTTCATCCATCCCCCAAAATAGAATCGAAGTTTTATCGTTCTGTAAATTATATAGAACTAAGAGAATTTTCTAACATAGAGTACAAACGATTTGCCGGTGTTACAGAAGCAGGCGATGAAGTTGTCTTAAGTTTTAAAATTAGCGGTAAAATAGACAAAATACCCGTTAACATAGGGGATTTTGTAAGAAAAGGCGAATTGGTAGTTACCCTTGACCCACAAACTTATATGATAGAACTTCAAGAAAGAAAATTTGCCTTATTAAAAGCAGAAGCCAACAAAAAAAATAAGTCTATAATATACGAAAGAGCAAAAAGGTTATACATACAAAGACATATAGCAAAACAAGAACTTGATAATGCACGATATCAAACAGAAATAGCTGAAGCCGAACTTAAGTTTCAACAAGAAACAGTTAATCTGGCAACATTAAGTTTAACCTACACAAAATTATACTCTCCTATGGACGCTACTGTTTCCGAGCTATATAAAAATCCAAATGAAAACGTAAAAGTAGGAACTCCTGTAATGCTTTTAAGCTCAATAGGAGAACCATCAGTTAAAGTTTCAATTCCTGAAATATATATATTTAGAATTAACAAAGGCGATAAAGTTAAAGTCAGGTTCGATATTTTGCCAGCTATTTTATTTGACGGAATTGTAGAAGAAGTTGGCTATACATCAGGTAGCGCATCAACTATTTTCCCTGTAAAAATTAAATTAATAGATCCCCCCTCTGAATATAGAGTAGGGCTAAGCGTAGAGGTTATTTTCAGATTTTTACGTGAAGATATTATCAGCCCTTATGTTATTTCGTCTAATTATGTCTTAAAAGATGAATCAGGAAACTATGTTTACGTGCTAAAAATCTACGATGAAAAGCATTCTTTATGGATCGTAGAAAGAAAAAATGTGCAAATAGGCAGGCTACTTGCAGAAGGCCTGGAAATAATCCAGGGGCTAAATGCAGGAGATAAAGTAATAACAACAGGCTTAAATATCATAAATCCAGGAGATATTGTAAAGCTTGAGGAGCCAAAAAATGTTCCTGACTAAAATTGCTTTAAATAAACAAGCTTTAACAATAGTTATGCTTATAATAATTATAATAAGTGGTATTGCCAGCTATTTTACTCTGCCAAGAAATGAAGACCCAGGATTTGTTATTAGAACTGCAACCGTCACAAGCAGCTTTCCAGGTGCAAGCCCTGATAGGGTAGAGAATTTAGTAACAGATAAAATTGAAGAAGTTGTTAAGGAAATACCCGAACTTGACTATATAGAAAGCGTCTCCAGGACAGGTGTCTCAACTGTTTATGTGAATATAAAAGAAGAATATAAACACATGCGACCCATTTGGGATGCATTAAGAAGAAAAATAGAAAAAGTGCTTTTCTTTTTACCTAAAGAAATTACTGATCTTATTGTTAATGATGAATTCGGGGATGTATACGGCAGTATTATTGTTATCGAGGGACAAGAGTACGACTACGCTCAATTAAAAAGTATTGCTGATGATGTTAAGGATGAAATCCTAAAAATACCGGAAGTTGCAAAAGTTGATATATACGGCGCCCAGGATGAACGTATTTTTATTGAGTTTACAAATCCTAAATTAACAGAATTAAGAATATCAGCGGAGAAATTAAAAAATATAATTCAGCAAACAAATATTATTATCCCAGGCGGTGATATAAAAGTTCAAAACAACAGAATATATATGGAGCCTTCAGGTAATTTTGAATCAATAGATGAAATTAAAAAAACATTAATCTCCCTGCCCGACAGCAATGACTTTATTTATCTTGAAGATATTGTTGATGTAAAAAGAAGCTATATCGACCCCCCTGTCATAAAAACAAGATACAATGGCAAGTCAGCTCTAATGCTTGCGGTGTCTATGAAGAAAAGAGGTAATATAATTAAACTGGGAAAAGAACTGGAAAACTTGGTTAACAGTCTACAGAAAGTTTATCCTTACGGAATAAACTTTTATATACCAATTTTTCAACCTGACGACGTACAAAAAAAGATAAGAGAGTTCATTTTTAATCTCTCTCAGAGTGTTATTGTAGTAATTACAGTAATGATGGTTGCTTTAGGCATCAGGACCGGTTTTATTGCAGCAAGTTTGATACCTGTATCAATTCTTTTATCCTTTCTTTTTATGCACTGGTTTAGGGTAGGACTGGATCAAATGTCTCTTGCATCTTTAATAATTGCTCTGGGCCTGCTTGTTGACAATAGCATTGTTATCTCAGAATCTATTATTGTACACGTCCAAAGCGGTGAAAGCATCTATAATGCTTCCTTAGATTCAACAAAAGAATTATTTGTGCCGCTTTTAACTTCAACATTAACTACATCGGCGGCATTTTTGCCTATTTATCTTGCACAATCTCAAGTAGGCGAATACACAGCCCCTATATTTATTGTAGTTAGTATAACTTTATTCTCTTCGTGGTTTTTATCTTTAACTATGACACCCTTTTTATGTTTAAAATTTTTAAACATAGATAGTAACACACAAAATCTAAACGTATGCGACTTTGAATTTTGCCGTCACTATGCAAAACTATTAAATTATGCATTAAAACATCCTTATAAGTTGATACTACTTATGAGTTTTCTATTTTTATTTTCTATATATATTTTTAGATTTGTCCCTAATATATTTATGCCCTTGTCTGATAAAGCAAAATTTATGATAGAAATAGAGCTGCCGGAAGAAACAGCTATAGAAACCACTGAAAAAACAGTAACACAGCTGGAAGAATATTTGAAAAATACTTTTATGGTAGATGAAAAAAGAAAACAAGGCATACTTAATTGGTCAGTATTCATTGGGTCAGGCGCACCCAGATTTGTGCTAACTTATACTCCAGCATCAATTGATCCTAAATATGCGATATTTATAGTGAACACAAGCAATTATCAAATAATCCCGGACATGATGAAAAAAATAAGGGATCATGTTTACAATAATTTTTCTGACTTAAGGATAAAAACAAAGCTGGTACAGCTCGGTGCATCTTATGAAGCACCGATTGAAGTAGAAATATCAGGCAAGTCTATTGATAAATTATACGAAATATCTAGCAAGGCAAAATCTCATCTGGCAAGCATACCAGGTACTTATAATATAACTGATGACTGGGGGCCTCCCGGCAAAAAATTTGTAATAAACATAAATAAAGCAAGAATTTTAAGAGCACATATTACAAACGAAGACATTGCAGTATCAATGTTAGCTTCTCTTAGCGGCTATGATATTTCAGAATACAGGGAAGAAGATAAGATAATACCCATAGTACTAAGAGCAACCGAGAACTACAGGGTTAACCTTGATGATATAAAATCAATCAGTGTATTTTCTCAAGAAACAGGTGATTCTGTACCACTGGCGCAACTAGCTGATATAACTCCAGTATGGCAGCCAACCCAAATATTCAGAATAGATTCTACAAAAACAATAACAGTACAATCAGAACTGGAAGAAGGAGCAACAGCCTCTGAAGTAATAAATAAAATGGTTCCCTGGTTAGAAAAAGAACAAAAAGATTGGGTCGTAGGATATAATTGGAAACTTAGAGGTGAAGCTGACAGTGCGAAGCGTGGTATAAATTCTATAAAAGATAAACTGGGCATTGCGGCACTAATAATTATATTGGTATTAGTCGCACAGTTTAATTCTTTCAGAAAGTCAATGATAATTATTTTAACAATACCTTTGGGAATTATAGGCGTTATAGGTGGCTTGCTTGTTACAAAATCTTACTTTGGTTTTATGACACTACTTGGAATGGTATCACTTTCTGGAATTGTAATAAATAATGCTGTTGTTTTGCTTGAAAAAATAAAATTTGAAATAAGCGTATGTGGCCAATCACCACATGATGCAATAATTATAGCCGCACAAAAAAGAATAAGGCCTATACTGCTAACGACAGTAACCACTATTTTAGGCTTGATACCCTTATGGATAGGGGGTGGACCTATTTGGGAACCAATGGCAATTAGTATAATATTTGGATTGGCATTTGCTACTGTTTTAACTTTGCTCTGTGTGCCGGTTTTATATAGTATATTCTTTAAAGTTAAATTTTAAAAAAATAAAACCATGAACAATCGCAATGATAGTGACAAATAAATGATTACGCTCATTTATTTATAGATAGTAGTAAATTTTCAAGAAATTTATAAAGTTTTTGCACGCTGGAAACACTAACATTTTCATGGATAGTATGGGGTTGTTCTATAGTAGGCCCAATAGAAATTTGATCCTGAACTTTATCTACAAACATAGGATTTTCAGTACCACCATGACTTGTAGCTACTTTGGGATTTATCCCTCTTGCATTTGCAAAAGCTTCTACAGCCTTTTGCGTAAGTTGCGAATTTGCACTAGGCTCCCAGATAGGCGAACTATCAGACGGTTTAAATTTTTCACCAAAAATATTTTCAAGCAATTGTTCTGTCTGCGCTGTTAACATTTGATCCTCTGCCTTGCAAGAGCTTCTTTCCATTATAGAAAGACTTATTTTTCCATCCCCAAGATTTAAAATACCCAGGTTTTGAGAAGTCCGAGGGTTGCCATGCATATCTTTTGATAAAACACCATTTATCAATCTTTCGCTAAAATTCTTCAGTAGCCTATCCTGAAATCCCTTTTCTAAAATCCTAACCTCTGGTGAAGCATATTTTTTTGATATGGATAAGCTGGTCTGTACGTCAGGGTCAGTTATCCTATGTTTTTCTTTAATCTTTTTAAAATAACTATTAATGCGCTTAGAAAACAGTAAAACCTGACTGTCCGGCATGAGAAATTCAGCCTTTGCCCCTCTTGGTATAGAATTATAAACATCTCCGCCATTGATGCTTATTATATGCATATTATCAGTTTTGTTCAATTCTTCGAGCAAGCCTTTTAGAGGGTTCAGCTTTCCCTTACCTATGTCCTCACCAGAGTGTCCTCCGCTTGCGTGCGATATATTTATATTTACTTTTTTATAATTATTTTTATTCAAAATAGTAAAAGGAACTGCCCTGTTTACACTGTGTGTATTATTACCGCTGCAACCGTTTGTTATTATCCCGTACTCTTCAGAGTCCAAGTTAATCAAATATTTACCGGCAAGATGTTCAAGTTTTACTGCTTTTGCTCCGTTCATAGTAGTTTCTTCATCTACAGTAAATATTATCTTCAATGGCATATTCCTAAATTTAGGGTCCTCTGCAACTGCTAGTGCGGTTGCAAGTCCTATGCCGTCGTCAGCTCCTAGTGTTCTGTTGTTTGCGTATAGTTTATCTCCGGTTTTGTTTAACTTAATAGGTTTCTTAGGATTATCATCATCTGATACTGCCACCATATCCATATGTGCCTGAAGTACAATGCCATTATTCCCTCTAGTATTTCTTGCTCCATATACATTATTTTTGCCCATGCCATTCTTTTCTTTGTATGTTTTAAACCCTGATTGCTTAAGTTTTTTTTCTAAAAACTCGCTGATGCGTTCGCAGTGGCCAGACTCTCTATATATTTTAGATATTTCTTTAAAATTTCTCCAAACAGCTTTTGGTTCAATATTTTCAAGTTCCCCTTTAAAGCTTAATAATTTGTTATTTGTGCTATTTTTTTGTTTATTTATAATACTTCTATTGTGCAGTAGTGGATTTAGCAATATTTATACCCTCTTAATAAAGTATAGCTTGATATCTGTCTTTTATGTGATAAACATATTAGAAGAAAAAAAACATTTTTACATTAACTATAAAACCACTAAACAAAATTATTAATATTTACACAACCATAGTATTTACAAAAATATTAATTACCCCAGGATAAAAAGTAGCTTTCAATGATTTGCGACAGCTACTTTTAGTAATAAATTTATTTTTTCAAAATTTAACTAAACTAATTTAAAAACCTACGCTCCCCCCAAGATTGGAATAGCAAGTAGCGCAGCAATAACTGCTAAAGCCCTACCAGGATGAGTTTTTGTGGTATCTCTTGCCAGCCTCTGAAATGAATCCCCGGCATCATTTTGTATAATTCTGATTCTAGCTTTTTTGTACGTTTTTTCAAATAACCTTGTATTAGTTGAATCCCTATATAATAGTTTTTTTTCTCTACCTCTTGGGTCTGTTAATTTAAAGTAACCATGCCTGTTAGCCTTATTGCTAACATTATAGCCTGCAGTATGTAGATGCTTGCATTTGTCTATCTCAGAAAAAGTCTTTGCATACACTTCACCTGTATCTTTATGAATATATGCTCCTGTTGTCTTTTCTCGCATAAGCCCATCTGTGAATCTTATTGGCGTAAGGTTAGCTCGGCTTGTAGATGTACTTTCAGGCATTATTTTTCACTCCTACTGTTTTATAAATAAATCTAAAAATTCTTATAATAATTTCAAATACTTTTACTTTTAAGCTACACACCAGTACCCAGTACCATCATTGCACCAACACCCAAAGAAATAGCAGCAGCGACCCTGCCACCTCTAACTTTAGTGAGAGCTTCACCTCTTCCTTTTGGTATATACGTGTTTGTGAATGCGCTCTGAGCACGCTCAAACAAAGCCCCGGTGTCAGTCCGATAATGACCTGTTTTAACACCATCTATTATTTCAGCGCTTAATCCTACAGTGTTTTTAGGCCCCCAGGTTGTCACTGAATTTTGGGCTGTTGAAGCAGCTGCTTTAACAACAGATGGTGGAGCCTTAGGTATAGCTGGTGGCTTGGGAGGTGTCGCTGGAGGTTTTGGTGGATCAGCAGGAGGTGGGTTTGAAGCAGCTGGAGGTTTTGGTGGATCAGCAGGAGGTGGGTTTGGAGCAGCTGGAGGCCTTACTTGAATACCAGGTTGAATAAAACTTACCTCAGCACCAGCAGGAAGCAAATCATAACTCTTTTGGTGAAACGTTCGTCCACCCAAATTATCATATTTAACATAATGTCCTGTTTTTTTAGTTTTATTGGTTTTATCTGCTATGCCATTGTATTCACTTTTATCTTGGTGGAAGTACTCAAATTTATTGTCTTCGTAGCCCATTGCTGACAGAGGGTGGAGCTCTGGAAAATTTCTTTGAAATAACCACCCTTCTTTATTTCTATATACTTTATGTCCATCTGCCATTCCTAGAGAAATCAAACCTACTGGCTTAGCCATCCACTTCACCTCCTATTTGTTAAAATTCCTTCTAATCACTCCCAAACCTAGCATCCGCCCTCAAAGAGCAAAATGCCGGATATAAACACAGCCAAAGCGCCAAGTGCATTAAAAGTACGAGTTTTGCTGAGAACTTGGCCACCTGCAGACCTATATGTTCTAGCGAAAAAATCTTTTGATCTAGCAAATTCAATGCCATCTTTCATATATCGACCAGTTTTAACACCATTTTCCTTTATAGCTCTTAGTCCTAATGAGTTAGGTCTTCCGTAGGTTATTCCTACTGGTGGCATAGCTTCCTCCTCCTATTGATCATCCCGGAATATTCATAATTAATGTATTTACTTCCCTTACTTATATAAAAACAAAAGCTATTCAAAAATTGCCTTAAATTTATAGAAAAAATAAAAATTTAATTTTAATAAAGAAAAGAAACCAGAGATAAAAACTCGGTTTCTTTTTAGCTAAGAATAAGTATTAGAATTATATATATGGTTATTATTGGTACATTACTTCTGTTGCACTAGGCCTTTTCCCACCAAACATTTTACTTAATAAATATCCGCCACCAAGTATTCCAGCGCCTATTAGGCCACCTTTTTGCCATCCTTTTAGTTTGGTGAACCAGTTACCATTTGCTCCTGCTTTTGTAAATGTTCCAACCTTGTCATAACTTTTTTTAACTAGCCTTGAGCTTCCATCTTTGCCTATTTCTCGATAATATCCTGTTTTTTTGCCATTTTCAAGAAATGCGTATCTACCATTTTTTTCTTTGCCAAGCGTCCAAGAAGACATTTGTTCTCCCAGGTCTCCTTTTACAGTTGAGTAGCTCTTTTGATAAAAATTTCCGTCTTGATGATTTATATAAGCACCTGTTTTATTATTTAAATTCATAACAGGTACTAGCCCTAATGGTTTTACATTTCCATTTACTGCCATAATTTTACTTCTCCTATATACTTCCTATTAAATCCGCATTTAAATTCAAGTTACTTCGTATTACCCATTTAATATTATGTTTTTAAATCTTTTTGTCTTGTAAGATAATTATTAGATTTTATACTCTTATTTAATAATACGTTGCTTGCGCTGGAGAATATGCTTGTGTTGCTGCTTCCGGTTGGCGACTACCAAAGAATGAGCTTCCTAACCAAGCGAGACCGGCAACAGCTGCGACAGCTCCGCCAATGCGTCCCCAACGATTTCTTTTTATAATATTAGTAGCACCATCTGCATTTTTTATAAATTTACCGGCATCATCTACTTGTGCATATGATTTTCTAAACCAACCTTGCTTTTCTTTAGGCATTGCCTCAAAAATATTGCCTGAGCTTTCTTGTAAGTATCTTCCTGTTTTAGTACCATCTGCCTTCAAATATGCTTGTAATCCTACACGATTTACTGGTCCACATTGTGGTACATTTGTTGCCATAACTTTATTCTCCTTCATTCCCCTATTTAGATATTTATATCTACTTCCTAAACTATTTTTTTGCACTTTGCAAACAAAAATTTGCTCTACATAATTATTTAATTAAAAAACTTTTTCAGCTTTGAACTTATTTCCTTTTATTTTCCCATCTATATAAAAACAAAATAAAATAAAAAATTGCCTAAAATAGAAGAAATATATTATTAATTAGTATATATTAAGATATATAAACTTTATGTGTTATGTTTGTATTTTTTGTTATTTGATTTTTTTTATATAAATAGATAAATTTAATAAGATTTTTGTAATTTAAATAAACTAAAAGCAAGTGTTAGTTATGTAACCCCTAGGTATTAAATATTTTAGTGCTTATCCTATGAGGTTTTAAGCATATCTATTTTGTTTGCTGCTTTTTTAGGCAGGCATAAATTAAATTCAAGGGAGTAATTAAATTAAATAATTCTATAAATTCACAAAGGAGCTTAATTATGATTAATTCCAATTACACAATGCCACAGTTTAATTTAAAAGACAATAAGTTCAAACAGTACTGTTATAATGACAAATTGGATAAGCAAAAAGAATCAGCCTCAGAAACACAGGCAACTCAAACTTCACAACAAAGTAGTAATACAAGTTTTGCAAATGGCCAGCAGTCTAATAGTATGGAGATGTTCAGCAACTTCAACAAGGCTTTTCAAAATAACAAAGCTAATGAGTCTAACCTATTTAAAATGATGCCGCCAGAAGCGCAGACTAATATAGATAAAGAAATAAACTCTATTAAAAACAGCTTTTTAAACATTGAATCCTTACACAAGATGTTAGAAGAGTTATTTAGCAAATTTAAAGCCGAAAGTGATAATACTCCTAAAAGAATGCCTCCTGAAAAAGAGAATAAAGAAGAGAAAGATACAACCTCTAATAAGGACAAGTCTTCTGATTATGAAAGTATGCGCAAGTGTTTTAATGGGCAGTGCCGTAATAATAAATCCAGCTGGCATAAAGATGATAATATGTTTGATCGATACAACAGGCCTTTTGATTTTGATTGGCATAACAAAAAGGACCAAACTAATACAAATGCAGATAAAACACCACCTGTTCATAACGAACAGGATAAAGATAGCAAAGTTAATAAATGCGGTACCCCTCCTCTCGATCAAAGCAATAGCAGTGCAGATAAAGAATTTTTGTTAGAAACTCTAAAATCAGCTGACAAAGATCAAAATGGAATAGTAAGCCAAAAAGAGGCAGATGATTTATCCTGGATTTATACATTTGCACCTGTTCCACCAGATTCTCCAACCGCAAAAATAAATGTAGCTGTTTCATTCACAAAAGATAACTTTAAATCCCTAGCCAAAGCTACAGAAGGTGAAGATGGCATAAAAATACAAAATATTGACGAAGTGTCAAAAAAAGATGGAAATCCTGATGACGTATCTGTTCGAGATATACGCCAATCATCTGATGAAAACTACAGAAAAATGAATGATACCAAATTTGGTTTTTTTACAGCTTACAAAGGTGATTCCAGCCTCGAAGAAAAACTAAAAAAGCAGTTCAAATTTCAATTTTAAAATAAAAGAAACTAGCCTAGCCTCTGAAAAGAACCAGTATAAGAACAAACAAGGTCAACTGCCTAAATCCGGCAGATGGCCTTGTTGCATTTTTGTTTAATGATTACTATTTCTTTAATTACATTTTATGAGTGATATAGCAAGTTTAAAATGTTTGTGCTTAAATATTGTTAAGGCAATTATTAAAAAATTCTGTAGATTTATGAAATTGAAAATTTTTGAATATATAATTTTAAAGCTTAAAAGAATTGGTTTGGATTTATTAGACCTATACAAAGGGGTAACGAAAATGGGAAATGAGAATAATAAAAATTCTGATATAAGTGTAGAGGAATCTACCAGTAATCCTTTTGCCGCTTCAGAAGAAGATAAAACTGCTGAAGCAAAAGCAGAAGATAATCAAACAATTGATGAAGAGATTGAAAATAAAGTAGAAGAAAAAGAAGCTCAACAAGAAGATAAAACCGCTAAAGAATTAGAAACGATGAAAGCTCAATATCTAAGGCTTGCAGCGGATTTTGATAACTACAGAAAAAGACAGGCTCAAGAAAGAGAATCACTACTTAAATATGGTGCAGAAGATACAGTAAAAAAGCTTCTGCCCTTAATTGATACTTTTGATAGAGCAAAAAAATCTCTTAATGAGATGGATGACCCGGAAAAAATTAAAGAAAGCTTTGAAGTCGTCTACAAGCAGCTCGTTGATTGCCTGGAAAAAGTTGGGGTGAAAAAAATCGAAACAGAAGGTAAAGACTTCGATCCAATGTTTCACGAAGCTGTAATGCAAACACCTACAAGTGAGCATAAAGATAATACAATTATTAATGAATTACAAAGCGGGTTTAAGTTGAGTGATAGAGTGGTAAGAGCTGCTCTTGTTAATGTTGCAGTAAGCGAATAAACTATCAGAAGGAACAATATGGCTAAAAAGTATTATGAAATATTAGGGGTATCACAAGATGCTTCCTCTGATGAAATAAAAAGAGCATTTAGAAAAAAAGCACGTGAATATCATCCAGACGTAAATAAAGCACCTGACGCAGAAGAAAAATTTAAAGAACTGGGTCAGGCGTACGAAGTTTTAATGGATGACGAAAAAAGGTCAATGTATGATCGCTATGGCGAAGATGGATTAAAAAATGCAGGCTATGATTTTGAAGGTCCGTTTGATTTTGGCTTTGGCGATTTAAGTGAAATATTATCCAGTTTCTTTGGTGCCGGTATGGGGCCGGGTGGCAGAAGACATGACGTTAACGCACCTGTAAGAGGTAGTGATTTAAGACTGGATCTTGAAATAGAATTTGAAGAAGCTATCTTTGGTGCAGAAAAAGAAGTAGAAATAGCTCACCTGGAAACCTGTAATGTGTGTAGCGGTAAAGGTGCAGAACCAGGTTCCTCTCCTATAACTTGTAATACTTGTGGAGGAGCTGGCCAGGTTCAACATTCAACACAAACAATACTAGGTAGTTTCACTCAAGTTTCAACATGCCCACACTGTCAAGGCTCAGGTCAAATGATCAGTAACCCTTGTAAAAACTGTTCAGGCCAAGGCAGAAAAAATGTTCCTAAAATAATTAATGTAAGAATTCCTAAAGGTGTTGATAATAATACAAAATTAAGAGTAAACTCAGAAGGTGACGCAGGTAAGAACGGCGGGCCTTCAGGTGATTTATATATTATACTTTATATCAAACCTCATAGTATATTTAGAAGAGATGGCTTTAATATTTATACAGAAGAAGCTATAAGCTTTACTCAAGCAGCACTTGGGGCTCATATAGAAGTTGAAACCGTTGATGGGCCAAAGCCTCTCAAAATTAATGCAGGAATACAAAACAACACAGTATTAACTATAAGAGGAGCAGGTGTACCTTTTATTAACAATCCTAATAAAAGAGGCGACCAATATATTAAAATAAACGTAGTAACTCCTACAAATCTTAGTGACGAAGAGAAAAAACTCTTCCAAAGGCTTGACCAAATCCAAAATGAAAAAAAAGATAAAGACTCTATCTTGGATAAAATAAAAGGGGCATTAAGCTAAGCGAGTCTTATATTATAGTTAGTTTAGTCCAAGCAAGTATACAAACATAAGGTGCAAATATTATGAGAGGATATTGGATCAAATTACTGGTTTTATCAGGATTATTATTATTTAACTCACCGTGTTTTTCCACAGAGTTGCCGCAATCGGTTAAAGAGTTTATTAAAACTAATAACCAAGAGGCAACTATAAGATTCGACGGATATATAGAGCTGGCAGACGGAAACGCATATTTGCCTGTTTATCCTTTGAATTTTAAGCAAATAGAAAAACTAGAAGTGTCTCAAACCTTGCCTGAGAATCTTAGTTTTGCTGATAGGCCGGGACTGATACTTTTTAATAATAACTTTGCACTTTTAAAAGTTTTAAAAGATAAACACGGTAACTTATCATTAATAAACAGTGAAAAAATACCTCTAGCCGTAAAAATGGGCTTGCTCCCGCAAGACTTGGTTGTCCCCGAAAATTTATCTGTACCGCCGGAGTTAAAAATAATTTTAGGGGACTTAAAAATACCTATCGCCAATAAACAAGTAACAGAAAATATTTTTAAGACCAATTTCACAAAAACAACAAAAAATTCCGGTTCTAAATACTATAAAGAACTCGAAGGGCTAGAAAATAAGGTATTTTATTCATTGAATTTTCAAAGTGACCAACTTTATCTGATAGCACCGGACACCGGACGTCCATTAAAGTCTATGAAGTTGCCGTTTTTACCATCAAAAGCCAGGATCACACCCGATAAAAGATATATGCTTGTTTGTGGCTTAGGTGCAGATAAAATCTCTGTTATCGACTTGGTCAGACACTCTTTTGTTAAAAATATAAAAGTAGGTGAAAAACCATCCGATATAGTCA
The DNA here is from genome assembly GCA_028277625.1 of Candidatus Gastranaerophilales bacterium. GTDB lineage: Bacteria > Cyanobacteriota > Vampirovibrionia > Gastranaerophilales > JANQFW01 > JANQFW01. The sequence goes on from JANQFW010000101.1 coordinate 25,396, forward strand.
TGTCAGAAGAAAGTAATAAAGCCTACGTCATAAACAAAGGCTCCGCAGATATTTCTATAATCGACTTAAAAAATATGCAACTTGAAAACAACATAAAAGTTAGTGGAAAACCTACTAATATTCAGATTTCAGCAGATGCACTAGAAATTTATTATAGTGACTACTTTACGGGTAAATTATTTAAAATTAGAAACAGAGATAAGCATGAGCCGGCAGAGCTGACAGAAGCTCTAAATATAACCGGAATGAAGCTTGTTGATGATAAATTATTCATGATATCCAGGGCAGATAATAAACTAATAGTCTTTGATACTATGAAAAAAGAAATCATCAAAGAGCTTGCAATCGGCGAAAAACCTGTTGATATCAAATACATAAGCGGTTCTAATAAATTATACGTATTATCCGCTGATTCATTTCAGCTGAGCGTTATAGACACAGAAACCCTAGAAATTGCAAACAAAGTAGAATTAAAACAAGGTGGCTTTCCTTATAAAATAAACTTTAGCCCCGACAAAAGCAAAGCTTTAATCTCCAACATCGACGCTTACGAAATAGCAGTTGTAGACCTTAGAACTAATAAAATAACCGGTTACTTGCCTGTTAGCCAATTAGTTGGTTCGTTAAAAGTCATTGATTGGAATTTTTAAAAGCAAAATGAATTCACTGATTGACAATAAACTTAAAGTACTAGAGGCCACAAGTAAGCAATATTGGAATATACCAAGAGAAACAGCGGTTCATCTAAGTTTATTAATAAAAGCTTGTAAATACCAAAACATTTTAGAGGTTGGCACGTCTAATGGTTATTCAGCTATATGGCTAGCAGAAGCTGCCAAGCAAACCAATGGTAATGTAACAACGATAGAATTCTTTGAAGAGCGTATAAACCTTGCACAAAATAATTTAAAAGATTGCCAGCTTGATCAATATGTAAAAATCAAGCATGGCAAGGCTCTGGATATCATAGAGGTGTTGACCAAACAAATAAACAATGCCGAGCTTAGGCTATTTGATTTTATCTTTATCGATGCAAATAAGGCGGAGTCTATTGATTACTTCAATGCATTGGATCCTTTGTTGCTTAAAGGCGGCATGTTTGTTGCTGATAACGTAACCTCTCATGAGAGTGAAATGAAGGACTTTTTATACTTATTCAATAATCATCCAGGTTATCAAGTATCGTACCTGCCTTTTGGCGGTGGTACATTAATAGGGTTAAAACGCAACTTTTTACTTTATAATTAAAAAATTGTTCAATTTTAGGGTTTAATATTCTAAGATTATTTGCTATAATTGTGCAGCCAGTATCAATTTGTTAAAAAACATATTAATTATATCAATTTTGATCTATATGTTTTTTTTATGTTTAAAGATAGTAGTTTAAAATAGGAGGTGTTATGAGACAAGCTAGACGAGAATATATAAACTCTTTAGCTGATAAAATTCGCTCTTATTTTAGTAATAATTTTCCAGTAGATTTAAAAGAAATAGTTCGGAAGTTAGGTGGGAATTTAGCTATTACTAGCTTAAACTATTTAAATATAGAAGATGACGAGTACTCAGAAGCTTTTATTACAGCAGATGTAGAAAAACCATTTGAATTCAGAATAGTAGTCGATGAGTCTGTGCATAGAAATAGACAAAATTTTTCTATAGCTCATGAATTAGGACATTTATTTCTGCATTTAGGCTATTTTTTAGATGATGATAAATGGCGAGAATCTAAGTTAAAACTAGCCTCTCACTATAGAAAAGGGTATGGTCCTGATGAACTTGAAGCGAATGAATTTGCTGCAGCTTTTTTGATGCCTAAGGACGAGTATCTTTCAAAAATTTATGATGGTCTTGAAATAGAACAAATTGCAGAGTACTTCGGTGTTTCAGTTGAAGCTGCTATAAACAGGGGTAGATTTCTTAATGTATTTGCTAGGGTTTAAGTGATAATGGAGCAAAACATAGATTTTAGGGAAAGTGTCAGTAGAGAACTTAAAAATTTTGATCTAGAGTATAAAAAAGAAGGTGCAGCCGAAAATAAAGAAGGTGTCTATTATTTTATTTCTTTTGATCTGGTTAACTCAACTTCTTATAAATACAAGTATCTCGATGATTGGCTAAAAGTTAACAAAGATTTTTATACCCAAGCTGTTTATGAAATAAATAATTATGTATTTGATGAAGAGAATAGCAGAAAGATCGAACTTGCAGAAGTATGGAGGTATTTGGGAGATGAGATTATTTTATTTCTTAAAATATATGATTCAGAACAACTCTTTTATCTTACTGAAGCAACTTTTAATGTAACTAAAAAACTCATAAATTTTCTAGAAAAACGGTATAAAAATACAAAAAATTTTTTATCTGTAAAGTCTGCAGTATGGGTTGCAAAATTAAGTCCAGAAAGCTTCTCGTCAGAAAATGAAAGCATCTGCAGCAGTGGAGAATGTATCAATATTATTGATGAAATGGGATATGAACGAAATTTTTTAGGTCCAGATATTGATGCTGGCTTTAGAATGAAAGCCTATTCTTACAGAGGTAAACTCTCTGTTTGTGCTCAATTATCATACTTGCTGTATATCTATTCAAAAAAAGATGATAAATTTGAAAAATATCGCATCGAAGATAAATTAAAAATTATTGACTATAAAAAGTTAAAAGGAGTGTGGGGAGAAAGATTATATCCCATTATTTGGTACTATAATGACTGGAATACAATTGGTAGAGATTTTTATTATGATGAAGAAATTCAGTATGACCTAGTTAAAAAAGCTATTGGAAAAGATAGAAAGCCAATAATAGAAATAGGTAAAATATTATCAGATCTTAATTACAAAGATAAATTGAAAAACATAGAAAATTGTATTGATTCTATGGATTATAAAACTGACATTTCTGCTCACATACTAAGACCTGAAAAAAGTTCAGAAGTACACTGTACAGCTACTTGCTTCAATGAAGAAGGAAAAATTCTTTTAGGTCAAAGACCTACTCAAAAAAAACTTGGGGGTAAGTGGCAATTTGGGTGTGCTCAGCTTAAATTTCAAGAAAGCTTTGAAAAGTGTCTTAAGACTGCATATTTAGATGACTTTAACATAAATATAGAAGTTCTAACTAAGTACCCTATATGTACCTTTAGCTTTAAAGAAAAAAAATTGCCAGGCATCAGATTCATTGCAAAAACTACAAACAGTAAAGATGAAATAAAGCTTAATGAGAACCATAGTGACTATAAATGGTTTGACCTAGAAGAACTTGAGAATGAAAGTTTCAATGAAGATGATTATATTCCTGAGTTTAAAGAAACAGTTTCATTAGCTCAAGCTGCTTATACTAGATGGAGAAATGAAACAAGTGCAAAATAAAGAAAATTCGTGGAAAATTTATCAAATAGTAATTGACTGGATTAAATTTGCTGATACAAAAGCAGGTGTATTTTTTTCTATAAATATTGCATTACTAGCATTAACAGTACCAGAATTTATAAAAAATTTTTCATTTATAAAAGACTATTGTTATATTTTATTATTTTTATCCTTATATATAATTTTAGCGATTATTGTATTTTTTATGCTAATAAGTTGTATTTTTCCTAGATTATCTACAAATACAGATAAAAAAAACCTCATATTTTTTGGTGATATTGCAAATAAAGATAAATTCAATACTGTCGAAGGATATGCAAAAGAATTCTTAAAGGATGAAGATAATTTAGAAAAGGACCATTTGCTTGAGCAAATTAAGTATGTTGCAGAGATAGCGAATATTAAATTTAATATGATGAAGCTTGCCTCTAAACTTTTTATATCGCAAATTATAATTCTTATAATAACTTTATTACTTTTACTAATCCCTGTGTATGAAAATGGATATACAAAGGGATCAAAAGCTACTTTAACAGTAGACGATATTAAAAAAGCCCCCTCCAACACATGCCGGAAGGGGGATAATTAAAAACTATTTAATCAGTGACTATAAGACTTCACCGCTCATAGATATTGTATAATCTTTCAACACCATAGTCTTATTAGCTTTTTCCAAAGCGCGTTTTACAACAACTTCAACTCCGCCGCAACAAGGCACTTCCATATGTATCAATGTTACAGACTGGATATTCTGGTTCTCAAATATCTGCGCAAGCTTATCAACATACGACTCAATCGTCTTATCAAGCTTAGGACAAAACATAATCAGCACTTTGTTCTTCAAAAATTTCTGGTGGAAATTAGCATGCGCAAACGGCACACAATCCGCACTAATAACCAAATCAGCATTGTCAAAGAACGATGCATTAGGATTAACAAGTTGCAGCTGAATCGGCCAATTGTTTAACTCAGGCTGCACAGACCCACTAGGCTCAACAGCAGGCTTATTTTCTCTGCTAATAGTCTTTTGCATGCTGCCAGGACACCCGCAAGGTAGTTTTTCTTTGTATTCAGGTACTTTAATATTATTTTTATTTAAATAATCAATCGCCTGCCCCAAAAATGTCTTTTCACCATGCTCATCAAGGTGCTTTAAATGCGCTTTTATTACATTTTCGCCACCCTTAACCACGTTTTCCATAACTTTGTATTCATCATAAGGCTCGGCCTCACGCTGTTCAATTGTCATAGCACCCTCAGGGCAATCTTTTATACATGCCCCAAGTCCATCGCAAAACAAATCACTCACAAGCCTAGCCTTACCGTCAATTACTTGCAACGCTCCCTCAGGACACCCGGGTATACATTTGCCGCAGCCAGTACACTTATCTTCATCAATTTTTATAATATCTCTTTTCATAATACACAACCTTTTAAACTCTACATCCGCTTGAACTCATTCTCACATAGATAATAGAAGTTGTCTATCTGAAATTGTGCCTCGAGTACGTAAATAAATTTTAATTGTATTTTAAATTAACAAAACTTAATGACAGCCTGCGGGATTTTTGAATATCTGCTATAATATATATTAAATAAATAAAAAATATATTGAATAAAAAAGAAGAGCAAAGGTATCTTAGCTTGCCAAAAGAAATTGCAAAAACAGAAGAGACATGCCCAAAGGATAATGA
>JANQFW010000060.1 GCA_028277625.1 Candidatus Gastranaerophilales bacterium
TACTTTTTCTGCATTGTATTTATAGTTACTTCTATCATATCAATACTAATTTAGTTTTTAATAATACTGTTTAATGCCTTATTTGTACTGTTGGCAGAATAAATGATTGGCTAAACGAATAAATTGAAACTTACTCTTTTGTTTATATAAAAAAGAATAAAATACCATTAAAAAGTATAAGGAAAATAAAAATAAAAAGTATAAACAAAACCGATAAGTTTATATTTTTTGAGGCTAAATAAAGGTTCTACATCAAATATGGGGGCAGTTTTAAATTCTCGTTATAATTATTAATTGAGAAAGTAATAAAAAAGGAGAACTTAAAATGCCCCGGTTAGTAAATATACTCAACATTCCCGGATTTAAAACATCCAGAATTATTCATCGAAGAAAATCAATAATCATTAAGGTCGAATATACAGATAAAGTATGCTGTCCTCACTGTGAGGGCAGCATACTTCGCCTGAAAGATAAGTTTAATCGAAAATTAAGACATGAGAGTATTGGTTCAAAAAGAAGCTATATAGAATTTACTTCTCATAAATATTTCTGTGAACTGTGCCATAAGTATTTCAACAGCAGGTTACCAGGGATTCTTCCATATAAGCGCTGTACTGAAAGGTTCAGGCATGAAGTATTTCAAAAGCATCAGGACGGCATATGTAAGAAAACCCTTGGTAGAAGGCTTGGGATAGGAAGTGCTACAGTTGAAAGATATACACAGGATTACCTTAAACGTATAATATCAAAGAAATCTGGCAGAACATGTCCTCAGGTAATGGGAATAGATGAACATTTTTTTACCAGGAAAAAAGGATATGCTACAACAATATGTGACCTTAAAAACCATAAGGTTTATGATGTTGTTCTCGGTAGGACAGAAAAGAGTCTTGAAGATTATCTAAACAAACTTACCGGGAAAGATGCTGTAAAGGTAGTTGTAATGGATTTATCTGAAACTTACAGAAAGATTGTAAAGAAGCACTTTCCTAATGCAAAAATAGTTGCAGATAGGTTTCATGTAATAAGGCTTATAAATCATCATTTCCTTAAGTTATGGCAGATGATTGATCCTGGAGGAAGAAGAAATAGAGGGTTATTGTCATTAATCAGAAGGCATGATTATAACCTAAGTAACTCTCAAAAAGAAAAACTGAACTTATATTTCACTAAGAACAAAGAAATGAAAATAATCTATGATTTCAAACAGAAACTATGTGCATTAATATCAAGAAAAAGAATAAACCATAAACAGGCCAAAAAGTTAATACCTAAACTAATTGACTATATCCGGCAATTGGAGTACTCCAATTTTAACCCAATGAAAACTTTAGCTAAAACAATGAACTCATGGATAGAGGAAATAGTTCGAATGTGGAGGTTTACTAAAACAAATTCAATTACTGAGGGGTTTCATAATAAAATGGAGATGATTTCAAGAAGAGCGTATGGTTTTAGAAATTTTGAAAATTATAGGTTGAGAGTTAAAGCTTTATGTGGTTAATTATAACAATTGCCCCTGTTGTTGGTGTTGAGCCGTTAATTATAACAATTGCCCCTGTTGTTGGTGTTGAGCCCCCTAAAAATTGGTAGCGGGGGCAGGAATCGAACCTGCGACCTTCAGGTTATGAGCCTGACAAGCTACCTCTGCTCCACCCCGCATCGATGAAGAGTTAATAAAATAATTAAATTAAACCTTTTTTCAAATCAAAAATATAAAAAAAGTCATTTTTTTTGAGTTTTTTCTATTAACTGTGTAAATATTCATAGGACATTAACTCTATCGCCGAATTTTATAATAAAATGTGCCATAGCTTCATTCCAGTTTCTAATTG
>JANQFW010000110.1 GCA_028277625.1 Candidatus Gastranaerophilales bacterium
ACTTTTCCGTCTCTTAATCCTTATAAGGCTAAGAGAATTATTGAATCTAAGTATATAAAAAAGACGGTAACTCTTAAGCTAGAATACTTTACGGATACTGCCTAATTACTGTTAAATTATTATGCAAAGAAAAGATCAACTCTTGGAGCAGGTATTGTATTTACAGCTCCCGGTATTCCTATGATCTTTCAAGGGCAAGAATTGTTAGAAAATGAATGGTTCTGTGACAAAGACCCTATAATGTGGAGCAAAAAGTTTAAATATAGTGGCATTGTTCAAATGTATAGAGACTTAATCGCCTTACGTAAAAATATGTATGGCATCACATCCGGCCTTAAGGCTCAAAACATCAATGTTCACCATATAAATAACGATGATAAACTTATAGCATTCCATCGTTGGGAGCACGGCGGAGCAAAAGACGATGTAATAGTTATTGCTAACTTTGCAAATAGAGTTCACCATAGTTATAACTTAGGATTTCCAAGAGAAGGCCTCTGGAAGGTAAGATTTAATAGTGACTGGAATGGATACGATCCATATATTGGTAATTTCCATAGCTATGATACTAATGCTTATCATGGATCTAAAGACGGAATGAATTTTAACGGAAATATTGGAATCGGCGCTTATAGCTTAATCATTCTTTCTCAGGACTGTTAAATTAGGTAATATCTTAACAGTCAAAAACAGAGGGGTGAAATCCTCTGTTTTTGCTTAAATATTCTGATCTAATCTATTTAATATTTATTGATTGCCTCAACAACAACCTCTGCCTCATCCAAAGTCATCACCGGACTAATAGGCAAGCTAAGAACCTCAGCATGAATCTGCTCAGTTATAGGCAAAGATATATGATTCCACTCTTTATAAGCCTCTTGCTTATGCGGCGCAATAGGATAATGAATCATAGTCTGTACATCCTTTTTTGTTAAGTAGTTTTGAAGACCTTGTCTATCATCTGTCCTAATAACAAACAAATGCCAAACGTGAGACTCAGCCTCTGTAACACTAGGCAAAACAACTTTAGGATTTTTTATGTTATTCAAATAATACTCAGCAATCTTTCTACGATTATCAGTCTCATTATCAAGGTTCTTTAGTTTTACGCTCAATATAGCTGCCTGCAACTCATCAAGCCTACTATTAATACCCTTATACTGATTTTTATACTTAATCTCAGAACCATAATTTCTTAGAACTCTTATTTTTTCAGCAAGTTCATCATCATTAGTAGTAATAGCACCACCATCACCTAAAGCTCCAAGGTTTTTACCGGGATAAAAACTAAATCCACTTGCATCTGATAAATTACCAGCCCTTTTACCTTCATAAATAGCACCATGCGACTGAGCAGAATCTTCAATAACTTTCAAATTATATTTTTTAGCGATTTCATTTATAGCTTGCATATTTGCAGCCTGCCCATAAAGATGTACAACCATAATAGCTTTAGTTTTATCATTTATTTTCTCTTCAATCTTTGCCGGATCAAGATTATATGTATTTATATCAGGCTCTACTAATATAGGCTTAAGATTATTCTGCGAAACTGATAAAATTGTAGCAATATAAGTATTTGCCGGTACAATAACCTCAGACCCGGGCTCAAAGTCATACGCCTTAAGAATAAGTATCAAAGCATCAAGGCCATTAGCAACCCCAATACAATGCTTAGTTCCGCAATATTGCGCAAATTCTTGCTCAAAAGCTTTCAAGCTATTACCAAGCATATACCAACCAGATTTAAAAAACTTATCAAAAGCTTCATTTATATCGGTTTCGTACTGTTCATTAATTTTCTTCAAATCCAGAAACTTAATCATATGTTTATCCTTTATTTTCAATTACTGCCAAGTCATTATTTGATGTATCACTACTCTCTTTTTTTAGTGTTCTATAAGCATGTTTAGTAGCTTCAAAGAATCCCATAAGTGCAAAAAACAATATTGACATAGGAATTCTCAAACAATCAGTCATATGATACCCCAAGAACAAGAATAGCAACACAAAACTAATTATACAGAAGAGCTTTAAATTACTATCCGCATCAGGGTTAAATATAACCTTTAAGTTATCAAATATAATATAAACTATCGCCCCAAAATACAAGAGCGCTACCAAGCCATAATCATGTGTTACATCTAAAAACCAGTTGTGTATATGATTATGATGAAAGTCATTACCCGCAAGTATAAAAGTCAGAAAGAACGCCAGCTCTCTTGAAGAGTCAATCCCAAAACCAAATATAAAATTAAATATATTAAGCTCCTGAATCCAGTCTTCAATAAAGTACCTCCACATTGTTGCACGCAAGTCCAACGTCCCGGTACTCGAGAATCTTTCAGTTATGTTATATGTAACCTTATCAACAAAGTCCATATTAAACATAATTAGCGCAAAACCAGCTAATACGGGTGCTATTAAATACTTTACGTTTTTAATTATTTTTTCATTAATAAATTCAAAATTTAACTTCTCACCTGATAAAAACATTGTAGAGGTAAATATAGTCAGAAAAGATACACTCAACAACATTATCGTAGTCTTGTTAACGTGTAGAATAACTAAAGACCAGCATACCAGCATAAAAAAGTTTAAAAGCATATTATAGAGTTTTTTCTTACCTTCAGGTAACAGGTTATTGCGATTTAAAAAGATCTTATACCCTAAAAGCATTATCGCAAAAATAGACATATATAGGTGAAATCCAAGTCCAACGTCTCCAATAAAGTCACCTACAAGCCGCCCACCAAGAAATCCGATCTGACTAAACCCTATCGATATACAAAATGCTACAGCTACAAAATGAAAACAAAATCCATATAGAGTAAATTTGACTATCTTTAAGATTCTATAGTTCACTTCTTTAACAGTTTGTAGCTTATTATATAACATTAAAGGTACTGTAAAACATACTATCGCAGATAAACTGGCAAGATAAATAGCCAACTTTGTCTCAGCACCACTAAACGATCTTCCTACAGGAGTAAATCCCATCGACAATAGCTGTTTTAAATTTTTCATCAATTCCGCATAATCATAAGCTTCTGTTAGCCCAGATGAGCGAAAATCCGTATGATGAAACAGATAATAAGGTATATTTAATATAAAAAATATAAACAATAATCTAAAAGGAATATGAGTTCTCCATAAATATTTAAAATTATTGATAATATAATAGCCTGCAATCACCACACTCTGGCCAAATATAAGAATATAAGGCTTAAATAAGCCGGGCAACGGCAACTTATTCCCAATAAAAATAAATATAAAGATCAATTGTAGTAAAATATATGGAATAAATTCATTCTTCAACGCCTTAGTAAATAGTAATATCACCGTAGGAAAAACAACTACCATCACTAAATAAAAAAGCATTGGGTCAATTTTTTCGTCCAAATCTAAAAATAGTAGACAAATTAAGGGTACTATATAAGATGCAATAATAACTAATACTTTTAATTTTCCAGCATCATTAGAATTCATTAATTATAGCCTCAAGTTTCTTTATGAAATGCAATTACTTGCAACTAGTTAGTGACTTCAGCTTTTAAGCTTTTTTGCTCAAAATACTTCTGCAATTCAGTATTATTTTCTCTAGGCAACACGCCCATTACTTTAGCAGAAGAGCTTTCAATAGTATCTATAACTTGTAAAAGTTCATTACGGTTAGTCTCCATTGCAGAAACAATAACCACACCATCAGCCATACTGCTTATAGCCTGAACTTCAGGATAAAAAGCAGGTCTTGTAGGAGAATCTATAAGAACGAATTCATATGTTTTCTTAAGATAATTAAGAATATCCTCAAATCCTTTTGTTGCAAGATAATCATATAAGTTTGTAATATCTTTCTTAGAATATAAATAGTCAAATTTTAAGACTTCTCCGCCTTCAGGTCTTATAGTTATAGGCACTATAGCCTTTTGAACGATTTCATTTAATAAATTCAAATCAATAGTTTTAGAAAATCTTGTTACTTTATTGATTTCATCAATTATGTCAATTAAATCAAATGCACTTTTCTCACTGGCATCTAATATTTCAGGCATTTTATTAGCCAAAGAAAAATCAGTATCAACAAGAATTACTGATCTATTTAATTTTGCCATATTCGCAGCTATATTAGGTATAATAGTAGAATTATTTCTTCTATCTACAGTTGATACAAAAGACACAGCCTGAACTTGATCTTTATAAGATAAAGAAATCAATTTTCTGGTGATATTTGTATAAGATAATCCTAATAAACTGTCATTATCTAACGTAAGTTCCTGGCTTGGATAGTAACCTTTTACCCAAGGTATAATGCCAACAACTTTTTTGCCGGTTGAATCTTCAATTTCCTGAGAATTCATCCATTTATTTTGAAGTTCTTGTTTAATATAAGCAACACTAGCCCCCAATAGAATTCCAAAAATTAGAAAGATTACAGCCTTTAAAAGCAAAGACTTAAAAGCAAACTTTGGAGCAGAGCCCTCACTGAGCATAACAATGTTATCAACAATTTCATTTTCATTCATTATAGCATTAAGCTGTCTTTGCTTAACTCTATTGTACGCATCAGCTAAAACAGATTCTTTTTTTCTTAAATTCTCTAATCCAACTTGCTTTGTAGGCAATTCAGATTCTTTATTCAACAAATTTTTAATACCAACTTCAAGTATTTTAAGTTCTGCAATATGCGCAAACCTATCAGACTGAACTCTTGCCATATCTGTAACCAAATCTTGAGAAGGCTTGTCATATATTCCTCTTTTTACAATTACGTTTTGAAGAGTTTCTTTTTGTCTTTTCTCTATATTCTTTTTTATAACATCTATTTGATTTTTTACTGATTTGACATCAGGATAGTTAACAGAAAATTTAGCCCTTAAACTTGCATACTCTTGCTCTGCTTTTGTTAAATCACTATTTAAGTTTTTAAGATATTGATCTTCACCAATGGCTGTTGCTTTTAAAGCTGATTTTGCATCTTCAAAGCCAAGCTGCCTTGATAAATCAGCAAGTTTACTATCTTCAAATGCGATTGTACTTCTTAAAACTTCTGCTTGTTTTTCTAAATCAATTCTTGCTCTTGTTAATTCAGATAGTTCATTTTCAATATTAAAAGCATAATTTTTAAGCTTATAATTTTTTATCTTATTTCTAACATCATTTAATTTTAGCTCTATGTCTGCAAGTTGTTGGTTAATATATTTGCTTTGTCTTTTTTCAACTTCTTTTCTTATCTCAAGGTTCATTGCTTTAAATTCCGCAATGATATCATTCAAAGCCTTATGGGTAGTCTCTTTATTAACCCAAGAAAAAGAAATTTTAATAATATCTGTAGATGGTTCTATTTTTGCTTTTAATAATTTTTTATTTAGAATTTTGGGCCATTTTTCATTTGATTTGAGCTTAAATTTTAACATGTCTGTTGGATAGTTTTCGCCCAATTTATCGTAAATTCTAAACGCCAACTTATCAGAAGCAAATATCTGCAAAATATTAAATAAAGGGTTACTAAAGCCACTTTCAGAACGCATCAACGGATTTTCACGCTGCGAGTCCATAATATTTTGCTTTGGAATATTTCTTACTAATATTTTTGTTTTTGTTTGATATAAAGGCAAGTACAAAAACATACAATATGCAGCAAATAACAGCACACCAAATATAGCACCTGCTATAATCAACTTTTTTTCTTTATTTATAAGTAATAATTCTCTGCTTTGTTTTTTCATAATTCCGCATCCTAATCTCTTAAGTTTTATATATAAATCTCTTCTTTATTAATTAAAAATCAACCTGATATCTATTTGGCTTAAACATTAAGGCCCAGTTGTTATAAGTTTCAGCAAATGCATTTGCAGGGGTTATAACTCTTGTAACATAATCCATTGCTTTACCTACAAGCGGCCTTACTTTTTCTGGCACATAAATAATGTCATTTGGCCTTAATAAAACATCTGTGCTCTTTGGATTATAAATCTTTGTTACGAGTTTTCCACTTTGATCAACCCTACTTAAAAATACTTTTTTCGGGGCATATGATGCATTCGCCAAATATCCACCTGCTGAAGTTATAGCTGAATTAAGATTTAATGTAACTGCAGGATCCAAATAAATTACACCCGGAGTATTTACATAGCCGTAAACTTTTACAGGTACTCTTTTAGGCGAAAAGGTTGCACTTGCATATTTTCTATATAATTCATCATTAACAGCAAAAGAAGTTGGTAGTTTAGGAACGTAAACAGTATCACCTGCTGATAAGTAAATATCTTGCTTAAAGCCACTACCTTGAAGCATATCAAGTAAATTTACCTCAAATTCAGTTTTTTCTATTGAGTTAGTTATTTTTACATGCTCAAGATCCGCGTCAAACTTTATCCCCCCCGCTGCAACTAAAATATTTGACAGCAAAGGTGTTTTTCTTTCGATTTTAGTTTCGTGCCTTTCATTAGTTATAGTACTGTCCTTGGTAGTATTTGTATTTATTTCATAACTACCTGGATTAAAAACAGCACCATTAACATAAACTACAAATGGTCTGGTTTCCGCTAGAGTGATAGACACAATTGGATTTTCCAAAAAGTATTTGTACTTCTTACTCAACAAGCTTTGCAGCTCTGCAATAGTCAAGCCGGAAACATAAATAGGTTCACTAAAGTGCAATGATATATAACCATCTGGCTGGACTCTTAAATTAGTCTTATCAAACTCAGGCACTCCTAAAAAAGAAATATCAATCAGATCATTTGGCCCAAGTATATATTTCCTTGCAGTAAAGTGCTTACTCATAATATTTTTATTTTTTATAATTTTTCCTTCTAAAGCATCCATGTCATAAAGTTTGCCTTCACCCTGCATAGCATTTGCAATATTACAGCTACAAGCCAAAATTAATAACATTAAAATTATTTTTTTCATTTAAATCACCTTTAAAAAAATTTAGGTTAACCGAATCAAATTATATTTTAATACCAACAAAAATTTTTTAAAACAAATACTAAAATATATTAAAAATTCTATTAGTACTAAAAAATGGATTTACATCTATTTTTTGATATATCTCATACCATCAAGGATTTCATACTTATTGCTATTATTAAATGTATGAACAGAGAGGTTTTTATCAATGAATTCAGGGGTTACTTTTTTTATAAAAGATTCTTTATATTCTGTTTCTGTTAATAGATCAACCCTGTTAAAATTTAAGGCATAACCGTATCTTACTGAACAATCCTGGCTAGGCCTTATTAACATTCCATCTTGAGTAAAAAACTTACCAGCAGGTCTTGCTGTTTTACTGTCTGCTATAACGGGGTTTTTGGCATGAGGTTTCCATTCGCCAAGCAAAGAATCTGAATAATAAATATGTAGCTCATCAAAAGTCATACAATCAGCAGTGACCTTATTAAAAAACAGCCAATATTTATTATTCCGGTGTAGTAAAGTGGTATCTAAAGCCATTAAATTATTAAATAAGTTCTTTTTTAATTCCCATTTATAAGGGAAATCTACAGCCTCATATAAATCTATCGAATTATTTTGCGCAGACTCAGGTATCATATAATATTTTCCATTATCTTTGAATACAAAAGGATAAGAAAGATGATAACCTTTATCTAATATGCATTTAGGTTCTGTGGGTTGTCCATTTTCATCAATTTCAAAGCAAGATAAAACTCCTTTTTGATTAGAAAAAAGCATTTCTTCAATAAACACAATTTGCTTCCCATTTTCCTCTATGATAAAAGGATCAGCGTATATTTTATCTTTAAGAGGTGTAATAAAGTTAAAGTCATCTTTGTTAAAATCATTCAGTATTGACTCCTTAGTTCTCACTCCAAGGAACCACTGTTCATTATAGAAAGCTCTTTCAAAAATATCTTTAAATAAGTTTCTTGATAGCTTATAAAATAGTTTAAAAAGATTAATATCATCAAGGCTATCTGGTTTATTATCTTGATCAGAAGCAATTATGTTGGAAGTTAATGCATTTGAATCTTTTGTAATATATAGTGCCTCTAGCTTAAATACTATTGAATTCATTAATTTTGTTAAAATTCTGTGTAAATTTAAGTAGAAAAAATAATTTTTTATACCTATATTAGTGCTGAATATAGGTGTTTTTGTATTGGTATCAGTAAGTTCAATATCTAGTGTATGTTTATTATCATAAATATTATTTACGATTTGAGCGATAGCATTATTAAATTCTTTAGAGTGCCACATGCCAAAATTTGAAGCTTGAGCAATCTCTTCTAATCCATCTAAATCAGTGAGATTTAGTATAAGGTCAACTTGGCTATCTTTCAATTTTGCTTTAATTTCTTTTTTGTCTGTACATTTTATTAAACTAAGCTTAGTGTCAAAAGTATTGAGGTCTGCCTTCTGCCAATAATTTTCTGCATTCATCATTTTTGCTAAAATAAAACTTTCAAAGTTCATGTATGACTCAATAACAGCTTTTTTAGCACTGAGCCTTGTTTTAGGTTCTGCACATATAATTAGTGAAGATAATTCGACAAAGTCTAATTTAATTATCTTTTGTATAAGCACGTGTTGCCATTTATAGTTGTTACTGCCATTAATTAAAACAACTAACTTAATTTTTGAATTCATCTTTTTCATATCCAGCTCTTAGAAAATAACTTTATATTCAGTAATTTCTAAACAAAGTAATAATCGTAAATATCAACATCTTTAATTATTATTACAAAAAAAATATAAAACAATATGAAGCTCTAGAAAATTTATTTGAGGCGATGGAAACTCTCTTGATCTCTTAAAAAATTCGTTTTTATATTTCTTTAAATTTTTATAAAAGCTCGTTTTTATACTAGTCAGCAAGTAAGCTTAAAACTAATACTCTCGTTAAATAGGTTATTTTACCAGTTGTAATCGAGCAACGTATTGGGAAAAATAAGTATAAGCTTTAGGCTTGGTTATATATTTTTTTAAAATCTACTGATTAGTTTTGTGCCTGCACTAAAGTAAATTTTAATAACAATTTTATATGAAATATTTGATTATATTCTGTTTTTTTATCAATATTAGGGTTGACGAAACTTTTATAAGATAACGAAACTTTTTGAAGTTGTATTTACAAAACCCTGCTTGAAAAAATTTTTAAAAAAAGGAGAACTTAATGTTAGTGCTAGAAAAAACAAAAATTGATGCTCAAGTTTTAGATTTTACAATAATGGGAGATGAACGCGGTCAGCTTATTGCCCTTGAAGAAGATATGAATATACCATTTGAGCTTAAAAGAGTTTTTTATATCTATAATACAGTCGGTGATATTAGAAGAGGAAACCATGCTAACCGCTTTTCCAGGCAAGTGTTAGTTTGTACTAGCGGATCATGTAAGATACATCTTGATAATGGTGTGGAAACAATGGAAGTTGATTTGGATAGACCTAACAAAGGTTTGTATATAGCAAACAATGTATGGAGAGAAATGTATGATTTCTCTGAAGATTGTGTGCTAATGGTTCTTTCTAACAAATTATATGATCCTGATGAATATATAAGAGATCATAAAGTATTTAATGAAATGGTTAAAAATAACCTTCTATAAATAAAAGTAATTCATATTTGATAAAAGTGGGCAAGCTGTTTGGTTTTGTCCGCTTTTATTTATCCAGATAGTTCTTAAATTCTTTTAGGGGGACCTTTTGGAAGCCGCAGTCTTTTAGCAATACGCCTCCATTTAATCTATCAAAGGGGTAAGCTTTGCAAAAATTTAAGCGATTTTCATAATCAGTACACTTATTATCTTTGCCTAGTAGGCTGCAGCTTAGTACAAGCCTTTTATACTTATCTTTGCCTATGACATTAAACCTTTTAAGCGGTTTATAAAATTTTTTCATCAAGTCGAATTCACTTTTATAGTATAAATTTGTGCTGAATATCTTTTTGCAGCATTGCCCGCATTGATTGCAGGAGCCGGTAATTTTATAGTCTACTGTTTCTATAATTTTATTAGATTTTAGATCATAAAATTTATTTAAAAAATATGATTTAAAATTTAATAAATTAAAAATCTTAGTGGGGCTTATCGCTTTAAAATCTATATTCATTAATTAATCATTCCTTAGATATTCGCTAAATTCTTTAACGGGCTCTTTTTTGAATCCGCAATTACTAAACAGCCTACCTTTATTCACCTTTGCAAATGGGTAATCTTTACATACATCAAGGCGATTTTCGTAGTCTGAGCATTTATTGTCTTCGCCTAGCATTTTACACCTGAATACAAGTTTCTTTTGTTCGCTTATACCAAGTATTTCAAATTTTTCATACTCCGGGTAATCTTTTTGCATTAAGTCGAATTCGCTTTTGTAGTATAAGTTTGTGCTGAATATCTTTTTGCAGCATTGCCCACATTGATTGCAGGAGCCTGTAATTTTGTAGTCGACTCGCTCTATGATCTTTTTGGCTTTGTAGTCATAGTATTTATTAGAGATTAAAGCTTTTAACTTAAAAAAGTTAAAAAATTTTACTAAGTTTTTGAAGCGAAAGTGTATTTCCATAAGCTCTTTTTAGTTCTCATAAATTTAATATGACTTTTTCAGAGAGTAGTTTATTTGATAATTTTATTCTCTGCTTACTTAATATTTTATACTGATTCTACACAAATGGATATAAATATGGAAATATTAAAAAAAGACAATGATAACTGCCCCTTCGCCAAGCGAAAAGTCTCTCATTGTCTTTTTTTAATATTTAATTTAAAGCTACTAATAATGAGGCTTTTTCT
>JANQFW010000112.1 GCA_028277625.1 Candidatus Gastranaerophilales bacterium
ACTTTTCCGTCTCTTAATCCTTATAAGGCTAAGAGAATTATTGAATCTAAGTATATAAAAAAGACGGTAACTCTTAAGCTAGAATACTTTACGGATACTACCTATTTACTGTTTAAAATAAATAAGGTAAAAAAATGAACCTAACTCAATACGCAAAAACTTTATGCATTATATTGTGGAATACAATAGCGTTTTTATGCCCACTTATTTCACAAAGTAATACCCAGAAAAAATAAATAGTTTCTTTTTTAGGTTTTGCGCGTATTGTTAATAACTTAAAGAATATCTGTAAAAATATAAAAGAGTTACCAAGAAAAATAGGCTTAAAATATAATAATAAAAAGATATATAAGGTTTCAGAAGTTGTAAATGATTATTATAAAAGGAATAAATCTATTTTAAATGTAATAGATTATAATAATATCATAACAAATCAAACGATAAAAAACTCATATTTGGTATATGTCAACAAATTAAAGGATGCGCTAGCCACGCAAAATTTAATTTTAAAACAGCACTTTATTCGCTTACAGGATAAGTGTGCCTTTTTATACCCTTTTGTAAGCAAAAAATATTGCAGCCAATATTATTTTTAATTTTTAGATTACATACAGTTGAATATTTTTTTTGGCTTTCTTTCAGGCTAAAAGAAGCAAACTTTGTAATGGATGCTTTATTAGTGGTAGAAAAGCATCCATTTTACATTATAATAACTCTAAAATTTAATTGATTGGCAATAATAAAAAAGAAGAAATTATATTTTTTAGAAGTTTTTTTATTTATATAGTATAATGATATGATGAAAGGTAATTTGTTTTAATAATTTATGGAAATTAAAGGTCGAATAAATAAAATACACTCTAATTTTTATTACGTTAAAGTTGAAGACCAGCTTTATGAGTGTATGATGAGAGAAATTATAAAAAAAGAAAAACAATCTGTTTTTGTAGGCGATATAGTAAAAATAGAAGAAATTAACCAAGAAACAAATCAGGCTGTTATTACAGAAGTATTTGAAAAAAATAACTATATCCCAAGACCTTCTATTGCTAATATAGACCAGATTGTCATTGTATGTTCTATCAAAAAACCTGTCCTAGATCATATTCAATTGAATAGATACTTAACTCACGCAGGCATTTATCAAATCCCTGTTATTATTTGTATAAATAAGTCTGATCTGGCTAAAGACAAAGACTCAATAGAGCAAGTAATAAATATTTATCAACCACTGGATTATAAAATAATATTCACTTCAGCAAAATCAGAAGAAGGCGTCGAAAACTTTAAAAATATTTTAAAAGATAAAGTATCTGTGTTATGCGGAGCATCAGGCGTTGGTAAATCTAGCCTACTAAATGCGATTTCGCCTAATCTGGATTTAAAAATAGGCAAAATAAGCAATAAATCTAAAAGAGGCACGCACACAACAAGACATACCGAAATTATTGAGCTAATTGATGATAGTGGTGTTGCAATTGCAGAAGTTGCCGATACTCCAGGTTTTAGTTATTTAAAGTTTGATAATATATTACCAAATGACGTTGATGACTACTTTGTAGATATCAAAAAATTGGCAAATGACTGTAAATACACTGACTGCCTGCATATTCATGAAGATGGCTGCAATGTCATAGCAAATATGGATGAGCTTAACCCTATTCGCTATGACAGTTATAAAATATTTGTAGAAGAAGCAAAGGAATATAAGCAAAAATTAACCTTTTGCGGGCATAAAGTTGAAGAAAGCTCTAAAGTTATAGACTCTCAAGATAATGAAAAAATTAAAATTGTTAAATTGGGTACCAATGCTAGAGAAAAATCCAGAAAACATGAAAAGCAAAAATTAAACCCTATTTCAATTTTAGATGATGCATATTATAATAACGATTGAGTTTAATCAAAAGTTGTGGGTTTGTTAGAGCTTTGTTAAAAAATAAAGACCTAAAAAGTTTAATAGAAAAAGATATTAAACTTATTGATAAAAAATTAGATGAATATTTAATTGGATCTAACCCCAAAGAATTATGGCAAGCTATGCGCTACACCGCTTTGCTTGAAGGAAAAAGGTTAAGACCCATACTTGCACTGGAAAGCACTAGAATCTGCGGTGCTGATCACTTAGAAAAAGTGATACCTTCAGCATGTGCTATTGAAATGATACATGCCTATAGCCTTATTCATGATGACTTGCCATCAATGGATAATGATGATTTCAGAAGAGGAAAGCCCTCTAATCATAAAGCATTCGGAGAGGCTGTAGCAGTTCTTGCCGGTGATGCGCTTAATTCTTATGTCTATCAAATGATAATAGAGCACACCCCTAAAACTCTAAAGCCAGAAGTGCTTTTAAATGTTATTAATATTATCAGCAAAGCATCAGGGCCTAATGGCATAGTGGGTGGGCAAGTTGCAGATATTTTAGCTGAAGGCAAAGACTTTGATGAAAATACATATAATTATATCTGCGAATATAAGACGGCTGGTCTATTTGAGGTCGCAATGAAAATAGGTGCAGTTATAACAGAAGCATCAAAAGAAAAGTTTGAAGCTTTAAGTAATTATGGTAAACTTATAGGTATTGCATTTCAAATTGCGGATGATATTTTAGATATAACATCAACTCAAAAGGTTATAGGCAAAACTCCGGGCAAAGATTTACAGTCAGGAAAGGCCACTTATCCAATAGTGTTTGGGGTGGAAAAATCGATTAAAAGGGTTAATGCTTTGTGTAAAGAAGCAATTGGTAGTATTAAAAGTAAAAATATTGATTCTGCCTTGTTGTTAAAGATTGCAGAAGAAATAATTACAAAGGTGAGTAATAATGATAGCTAATACGGGTTTGGAAATTATTCTTTCGGCGTTTATCGCGGCATTTTTTGCGCAGATGTTTAAGCTTCTGTTTTATTATACTCAAAATAGAAAGATAAACTTTAAAATTCTAACAGAAACCGGTGGAATGCCAAGTAGCCATAGCGCTTTCGTTGTTGCTCTTACCACCAGCGTGGCATTAATTAATGGATATAGATCCATTGAATTTGCAATTGCGCTAGGTTCTGCCGCTGTTGTTATGTATGATGCTGCAGGATTAAGAAGAGCTGCCGGAAGAATGGCAGCAGTTCTTAATAAAATAGTTGATGATGTTTATTCAGACGGCAAAAAACATCCATCTGGAAGATTGATTGAATTATTAGGTCATACACCAATAGAAGTTATTGTTGGTGCATTGCTAGGTTGTGTGGTAGCTGTTGCATACCACAATTATTTAACATTATAAAAATTAATATAGCTTTATTGCTGCAGTTGGGCACTCTTGAGCTGCTTGCCTTACTGCACTTGTTAAAGCTGGGCTTACTAAAGATGTGTTAGCGTCAGAAATACCTTGAGGGTCAAGCGCAAATACGCCTGGGCACATTTCTGCACAAATTCCACAGCCGATACATTCGTTTTGATCTACATTTACTCTTAATGTTTCCATGATTTTCTCCTTTTCCCATTTTGGTTCATAAGAACTTTAACAGGGGCAGTTGTATTTTTATATTCCCTGTTCGGGTACAAGTTGGCAAATGTATTGATTTCTGCTTAAATTCAATCTATAGCTCTATTTTATTTAAATTTTTATCTTTTTCTAATTTAATAAATTTTAATATTATTTATTAAATTAGAAAATAGCATTGTTTTTTTATAGATAAAGATTTAAGATATTTATACTTAAGTATAAATTTAAAAAAAATATATTAGGTGGTATATGAAATATTTTTTAAATAATAAAAGCCGACCAGGTACAGTTTTGCTTTTGTTTTCAGTATTATCGTCCCTTTTTATCTTAATTGGAGTGTCTCTTTGTATCAATACCGCATCTGATACTAATATAACTATTAAAGAAAAAGAAAGGTCTAAACTGGAATTTGCAGCAGCATCTGGTTTAAACAGGGCAAAAGCCAAGATAGAAACATATTATTCAGAGGTACTCACTAAACTGAAGCCTGATATTGTTTTTGAAGGCACTGAAGAGGATGATACAGATGTAGCCCCCGCACAAAAGCTTTTTACTGATGAAGCTTTTACAAGTGGGGCAAATGTGGACTATTATTCATATGATGTGGAAAATGAAGACAGTGATACTATACATATAGATTATAGTATCTACCTTGAAGATGACTCTGATTGGACTGATTATAGCAGTTATACATCCAAAAAGTTTAAAGTTGAAGCTGTCGCCTACTCTGATAGCGATGCTTGGGTAGGAATGGAAGAAGATGTATATGTAATTAGAAAATCTCTCTGTTCTTATCAGATATTTTTTAAAGATGAGCTGGAAATTTTGCCCGGTCCTAATTTTACCCTAACCGGTGATATTCATACTAACTCTGATATGTACTTAAATGCTGGTAATACTTTAACAATACAAGCTGATAAAGTAACATCCAGCGGTGATATTTACAGAGGAAGATTGGATAAAGACGCGGTTGGTGGTACCGTTAAAATATCATCTGTTGATAAAGATGGTTCTTTAGTCAATTTTGATGCGGGTGATGATTCTACAGCTGAAGACTGGGTTGATATTGCCAGTAGTAACTGGCAAGGAACTGTTAAAGACAGTAGTCTTGGTCAAGCAGAAATTGATGTTCCCAACTTGGAATCTTTTGAGCCAGACGGATATTATGCAGATGAAGCAGACTTAAAAATAGTTGTAAATGTAGATAGTAGTGGTAATACAACTTATGATATTACAGCAAATGGTCTTTCTGTATCCAATGCAAGCCTTAATAATGCATTAAGTGAAACAAAGTTTTATGATAATCGAGAATTTAAAAGTAATGAAAAAAAGTCAAAAATAACTCAAATAGATATGCATGCATTAAAAGATTCGGGTTATTACCCGGATAATGGACTTATCTATATGACAAGAAATGATGCTGTAGCAGGCAGCGATGGTGATTCATCCAGAGTTCCTAACGGGTTTAAGATTTTTAATGGAGATCATGACCCTACAGACTCCAGTAAGTATGTACCTACGGTTTTACCGGCTCCTACGTCTTTTGTTTCTGATTTGCCGGTATATGTTCAAGGTGACTTTAATTTACATACATCATCAAACCCTGATACTGATAGCTGGCAGCCATGCGGAGTTATTGCCGACAGTGTAACAGTATTGTCTAACAAATGGGAAGACTCAAAAAATGATTCATCTTCAGACGGTTTAAGGTCAGCTGCTAGTACGGAATATAATTTTGCTATGATATCAGGTAATGTAGGTACAGAACCTGGTAAGTATAGTGGTGGATTTGAGAACTTCCCTAGAATGCTAGAATCATGGAGTGGCAAAACTCTTACTATGAAAGGTAGTTTTATACAGTTATACAGAAGTAAATATGCAACTGGATTATGGCAATATGGTAAATATTATAAAGCTCCTACCAGAAATTGGTCATATGAAGAGCGTTTTAGAAACTTAAACGAACTGCCACCTAAGTTTGTAGATATGTTTCCGTCTTCCAGTAATGGTGTTGTGCGCCAAAATACTAGCTTAATAAGTAAAACTAATTCTTTAATTTATGAGGAATAAAATGATATATAAAAAATATAAAGGTTTTTCACTCACTGAATTTATGATAACGGTCTCTTTAATGGGAATATTATTGTGCTTTGGTGCCCCTTTGCTTGGCAAGACATGCCAATCACAGGATGTTGTTAATGCACGTAAACAATTAGCTTATGCATTAAAAAAGTCTCGGTATTATGCACGAAATCAAGGGGTTACTGTTTCTGTGGATTTGCCAGAGGGCAGTAATACCTTTACTGTAACAGCTGATGGAACTGAGTTGACCGGTGAGAGTACTCTTTTTGATTCTTTTAACGGTAGGTTTCCCGAAGATTTAGTTATAATCTCATCAAATTGTGATGATATAAATTTTGATATTAATGGTTTTTTAATAGATTCTTATGATGAATTAATTACGGATAACTGTATTATAACTGTGGGATACTCTGATGGGATACAGAAAAGGTTAACTATAAACACTGGAACAGGAAATGTGAATTATGATTAATACAGAAGAAATATTATCTAAAGTACATAAAGGGTTTAGTTTATCAGAAATCATAATAACCTGTTTTGTTATGGCTATTATAATGCTTTCTATTTCAGAGTTTTCCTGGAATGTATTTGCATTTTCTTCTAAAAATAGCAAAGTGCTTGAAATGACAGATCAAAGCAGAATATTTACCGAGAGAGTTACCTCTCAAATGTTAATGGCATCTTATATTTTTCCTCCAGGGTTAGAAATATACCTTTCAACTGACTCTTCCAGTTTTGCGATTAACACGGAGGACAGTATTGCGTTTTTGGTTGAAGATGGTAGTTCTGGTGATTATATATTTTACTCTTTCTTTATTAGTGGAGATGAGTTTTATGAATTTAGGGCCAAGTATCCTTATACTTGGGTTGAAAACACCAATCCTGTATCTGATTTTACTTATTCATACGGGGTGTTAAGTCTTTTAGGTACAGATGTAGTTGCTAGTGAAAGCACATTAAGTTATTCTCTAAATTATGAAAACGGTATTACTGATAAGGTATTGCTCGGTACTATTGCTGCTGTGGATACAACTTCGATTAATGCATTAATTAAAAGTATAGAGTGGGATATCAAAATAAGTAAATTAAATGATAAAACAATGACAATAAAAGGAGTTTCAAGAAATGTTCCCAGATATATTCAACAAAGCTCTTAAGCAGAACA
The DNA here is from genome assembly GCA_028277625.1 of Candidatus Gastranaerophilales bacterium. Classification (GTDB taxonomy): domain Bacteria; phylum Cyanobacteriota; class Vampirovibrionia; order Gastranaerophilales; family JANQFW01; genus JANQFW01. Next base: position 6,747 of record JANQFW010000112.1, read on the forward strand.
ATAAGCGAGAAGGTTTAACTTTATTAGAAGTTATTATGTCGATAACTATTCTGGGGATAACTGCTATGGCAATGATTTTGCCTTTTACTGAATCTTCTTATCTTGCGCTTAGGGATCAGCGTATTATTGATGTAAATAACCTTGCTAAACAGTATTTAAACGAAGTGCAGGATGATTGGAAGCATCAGACTGAGTTTGATGTTGGCGATTTGCCTGATGTTACAACTTATTATACCCAAGATGGTGCTTATGAGATAAGTCCCACATCGGTTTGTCTGGAAGACGTAACAGAAGATGAAGTAACCACATGCATATTAAGGCGTGTTGAAGTAACATATGAAGACACTGCTAACAATATATATGGGCATATGTTTATAGAAGTAAACAGGCCAACGCCTACCTTGAACTAATAGTGATAAATATTTTTCTGTTTAGCTTTGCTTTGGCAAAGCTAAGTTGTTTGTTCTTGATTTTTTAATGGCTAAAATTTGCAAAAAAAATTACCCATTAGCTGGGTAACACTTCAAATAGGAAGGGAATGTTGGGAAGTAAGTTCAGGAAGCTATACATTCATTATATATATATAAAGTAATAGACTATATCCTGATTGCTTGTATTGACTCTTATATTTACATGTCTTAATGTTAAAAAAACAAATATATAAAAATGGATGCTTTTCTAACTCACGAAAAGCATCCATTACAAAGTTTGCTTCTTTTAGCCTGAAAGAAAGCCAAAAAAATATTCAATTGTATGTTGATCTAAAAATTAAAAATTTATAAGACTGCAATAGTTTTTACTTACAAAAGGGAAAAAATAGGCACACTTATCCTGGGTGATAGTCATCACCTTTTTATAAGCTTTGGTACAATTTGAATCTAATTGAAACATAAGAACTCGATAGACTATTAACTTATGCGGTGTAGGAATAAAGTGCTGTTTTGAAATTAAATTTTGCGTGGCTAGCGCATCCTTTAATTTGTTGACATATATCAAATATGAGTTTTTTATCGTTATATAAAAGTGACCCCCTAGAACCAAAATTTTTTATCCCGCATTTTTTAATTTACCCTTTAGCCTATAACTTGAGCCATTAATGAAAAATATTTTAGAATGGTGGACAAGACTATCAATGATAGCAGAGAAGCTACGACATCATCATCAAAAACCTTCCCCCATTCATCAAAATTGTAATTGCTGGTTAAAATGGTTGATCCTTTTTCATGGGATTATTGATAAAATGAAGTTTAAAAAAAACTCTGAAAAATAAAATAAAGTAGTTTTATCATGCAATAATGAGCCTGCGTGCAAGCATTCTCGCTCTTGCCCTCCAAAACTGTGTAACGAATCAACAGTTTTATCAAAAAGAATCAAAGACAATCGATTGACCTGCCTTGCATGATCTAGTTCCATTTCATATAACTTTAATAAATATTCTACGCCAATTAATTTCTTATTCATAAAGTTATATAAATGTTTTAATAGATGACAACAATTCTTCCTGATCAAAGTTGCCTTTGGTTATATATGCATTAGCTCCGAGCTTCAAGCCTTTCATTCGATCAATTTCTGAAGCCAAAGATGTTACCAAAATAATTGGTACAGACTTAAGGCTTTCATCCTTTCTTAAGCGTTCTGTTAACTCATATCCGTTTATCTCAGGCATTTCTACATCGCTAACAATAAGGTCAAACTTGTCAGAAGACACTTTTGTTAATGCATCAAGGCCGTTTATAGCTACAGTCACATCATATCCTGCTGCCCTTAGTATATTTCGCTCAAGTATCCTTGTTGTAACAGAATCATCTACAACTAATATTTTTTTGCGCTTAACAGTTGTATTTTTTTCCTTGACTACTGATGATTTATTAGTATTTATCCCCATGCTGACATATGCTGACTTAATCAAGTCATTAACATTTAAGATCAAACATAACTCCCCCGAGCCTAAGGTTGTTACACCTGCAACATTTCTAACTCTAACCAGGGGTGCTGTCAATTTTTTGTGAAGTATTTCTTGATCACCAATAAGTTTATCTATAATAAAGCCAACTGGTCTATCATCTGATTCTATGACTATTACAACTATTTTTTCTGATTCAACTTGACTGTGGGACATTTCAAGTATTTCTGAAAGATAAAAAACAGGTACTGGTTTACTATCAACCAGTATGGTTTCTTTGCCTTCTTTATGAAAAATCTCTGTTCTCTTTACGAGTAAAGCTGTTTTTATCGAGCTGGTAGGAATAGCAAAAGTTTGATTATTAACATTAACCAAAAATGAATTAATTGTTGCCATTGTCACAGGTAATTGGATGGCAACCTTACAGCCTTTTCCGTATTCAGATTTAATATTAACCTTACCGTCCAGCTGCACAATTTTGGAATAAACAACGTCCAAGCCAACACCCCTACCTGAAAGATCTGTAATCACATCTCCTGTTGAAAAGCCTGGCCAGAAAATTATATTCATAATCTGCTCATTACTCATTGTTTTTAATTCATTTGTGGTTAAAAAACCTTTTTCAACTGCTTTTTCTTTTATTGCATCAAGGTTTATACCTTTTCCATCATCAGATATCTCTATTAAAACGCTATTTTCCAAATGATATGCCGCTAAAGTAATTTTCCCTGCCGCTGGCTTACCTTTATTAAGACGCTCTTGCGGAGTTTCTATGCCATGGTCTATAGAATTTCTTATTATATGCATCAAAGGGGACTTTATATCTTCTATTATTTTTTTATCCACACTTGTTTGGCTACCAACAATTTCAAAATCTATTTCTTTCTCGTGCTCTCTAGATATATCTCTTATCATTCTTGGAAAGATATGAAAAATAGTAGCAAGCGGTAAAACCCTGATGCTCTTTATTTTTTCTTCTAGTTCATTAACAATTAAGCTTAATCTTGCATCATCCTCTTGTATTGTTTTATAAAGAGAACTCATCTGGTCCATAAACTCTACTAATTGAAGCGAACTATCGTCAAAAATAGTTGAGATACTTTTATTTTGAGAATAAATTGACGTCCCCGAAGGCAAATCCTGTGGACGGACAGGCCTTTTATCTAAAAATTTAACTATTTGTTTTGCCTTAGTCAGCTCTCTATAACAGTCCTCAGCGCCGGTCATTATTTTTTCAATTTCGCTCAAGTGCTCCTTGGCTTTGATTTTGGTTATAATTAACTCTCCAACCAAGTTTACCAGCTGATCTAATTTTTTTGTATCAACACGCAAAGTTCTTATGGTATTGCCCTGAGAAGAATTTGAAAAAGATTTTTTCTCACTAGAATCTTGCTGTTCATCAACAAATATTTGGGGCATTTTGTCATCTGGTGGTACTGGCGATAAAAATGTATTACTCTCAGTTTTTTCTTGCGTATTGTCTTGATTATCGAGATTATAATTACCTGACTGCTCTGATACAGACATTTTTAGCATTTGATAAACAATGTCCAATCTTTGTATTATCAATTCAGGATCTTCTATTAGCGAATCATCCTGACTTAATAGCAGCAAGTCCAGACTTTCTATACATTGTTTTAAAATATCACCGATTTCTACATCTGGTATTATTGATGTTTCTTTTAAAAAATTAAAAATATCAAAAAACTTGTTTAAAAGCTTTGTTTCTCTATCCTGATCACAGTAGACTAGCAATGAAGTTAATATCGTTAAAATATCATCTGAGGCAGTTAAATTTCCACCCAAGAATATATTACAGTTCTCTTTTAATTTTTCTAAAAATTCTTTTAAATTATTATTATTAACATCTTTACTTACAGCAATTGGCTCTATATCAATAAAATCTGTTATTATTTCATCTTTTATCTGTTCAGTTTGTGCCGTAATATTTTTATAAGGGTCTTCTCGGTCTTTATTTAATACATCAACAACTGGTAAATTTGCTTCTTCTACTTGTAGAGCATCAATATCATCTACATTTAAAACATTCTTAAAAAACTCAATTATAGAGCCAACCATCTCATCAATATCATCAGCCTCTGGCTCTAACAAAAACCCACTACCTTTAACCACACTATCAAGCTTTACTAATAGATCCTGAATCAAGTCTTTTATATTATTATCATCCAAAGATTGAACATTAATAAATAAATCACCGACATCATTGTGAAAGTTAGTAATCAAATCAATATTTAACAGATCATTTCTTAGTTCTTCTGAGTAGTTTTTTATTTCTATTAGTATTTTACTATTTGCATTACAAAATTTTACTACTTGCTCGTCATGTTTTTTTAAGTCTGTATCTTCGTAAGCATTAGAACCATCATCAAGTTCAAAAGATTGTTTTTTTATTGCTTCTATATCATGCAATTCTTTCACAACTTGATCAACATAAGCAGAGCTGTAATCACCCTTTGTCTTAATCGATTCTTCAACTATTGAGGCTATGCAATCAACGGTTTTACAAAGGACATCAATTATTTCGGAATCTATTATTAATCCGCCCTCTCTTGCTAAGCCAATTATGTCTTCCAGCTTATGAGAAAGGCTTTCGATTGCAGTTAACCCTATCATTCGGGCTGAACCCTTAAGGCTATGAGCTTCCCTGAACAACTCCGTAATTATATGCAAGTTGGTAGGATCTTCCTCTATTTTAAGAAGATTCTTATTTAACTTTTGTATATGCTCTTCACTTTCATCTCGAAAAATATTTAAAACTTCATCAAACTCTTCTTCAAGAAAGTCCATCACTCACCATTTTCCTAATTATTTATACTGCTCATCAATTAAAATTTTAGGGTTAATATATTAATCCTGGTTACCCACAATTTTTAGCTTTAATGAGTTTGATATATTTATTAATCCACTTAGAACTTTTTTATTAGTTTTTATACTATCTGCAAATTCTAGCAGGCCATTGTTTATAGAATCTATAGAATCGGAAATTTCTACAGTACAGTTGGACTGACGACCAGAAGAATTTACTATTCCCTCGACAGATTCTACTGTTTCATTAACTGTATTTCTTAAAACATCAATACTTTGAGCTATTTGATGAGCCAAGTCTACTCCTGATTCAATTTCTTTGGTGCCTTCTTCTGTTGCCATAACTGTAGAATTTGTAGCCTGTTGAATATCATATATTAATGAAGTTATCTTTGCTGTTGATTGTTTGCTTTCGTCTGCCAATTTTCTGATTTCACTTGCAACAACTGCAAAGCCTTTGCCATGTTCACCAGCCCTTGCTGCTTCTACAGCAGCATTTAACGCCAACATATTTGTTTGCTCGGTAATATCCTCAACAACTCCGATTATACTTCCGATTTGCTGAGTATGCTCACTCAACTCCAAAATTAATTCTGCAATGATTTCAATTTTTTGCTTGAGAGTTTGCATTTTTTCAATATTAGCTTTTACAGCTTCTTGCTCTTTGCTAGACATTAAGTAAGCTTCTTGCGATTTTTCTGCAACCTTTTGCGCATTTGTTTTTGTTTTATCAGAAAAATCTCTTAACTTGTCTACAATATCAGACGCATCTTTTAATTGTCCTAAGTGTTTATTTATTGCAACTTCTTGCTTTGTAGTTTCGCTAATAACATCGTTAGAAGCAGTATTTGTATGCTCAACTGCCTGATATATAGGCTCTGCTATTGTCTTATGTTGCCAGTTCTTTAAGACTTCCACAGAAATCATGGCAAATAAGCACATCAATAAAAGGACTGAACTCCATATTATTTCACCTTGTCCAAATATTTTTATATTATAAAAGCCACTAATGGCGAGCACAGCAAATACAAAAAACAAAATCTGATTGAATTTTGTAGTTAATTTAACCTTTTCTTCCAAACTTAAATTTTTCAACATATCTTATAATCCTCAAAAATTATATGCAAGTGAGCCTCTTGAAATATATTATACCGCTTATCATCTTGTCTTGTGCTGATTAAAAATAATCAATATATGTTCATTAAATACCTTTTATTATACTCGATTTTATTTTATAATAGTAACAGCTTAGTTTACAAATTAGAATAATCTTAACCAATATGAAAAAAATACTTTTAATAGAGGACAGCTTAACACAACTTACAAGCTTAAAAAATTTTATATCAAAAGCTGGATATGAAGTATTAACCTCTAGCAATGGGCCCGAAGGAATCTCTTTAACCTACCAAACATTGCCGGATTTAATTGTTTCTGATATTTTTATGCCTGAAATTAATGGATTTCAACTTTGTAGACTATTGAGAAATGATAATATAACTAAAAATATTCCTATAATCTTAATTACTAACAGAAAAGAAAAGATTAGTAAGTTCTGGGGTCTAAGATCTGGTGCAGATGCTTTTTTAATTAAAGAATGCGACTTTGAAAATAATTTAATCAAGCAAATTCAAAAAATATTAAATAAAATACAAACTATCAGTGAAGATGAAAGAAGAAAGTTAACTAAGGTACAAAACACAATCCCTACAGACTATATTCAAACAAGAATTAAGCATTTACTTGATCAATCATTAATTGAATCGACCATTATTAATGAATTCAGAAACTTATCAGAGATGGTTCATAACACAAAAGTTCTTAAAAGTGGCTTCTTTTCCTTAATATCAGCTATACTTGATTATAATGTAGCTGGTATCTTTTTTAACGATAGAGATTGCAAAAAAGAAAAATTATTAAGTATTAGCACAAGTGATGTTGAAATAAACGAATGCATCGCACAGGATATAAAAGCAGATTTTTTTGAAGAAATATTCACTGACAACACACAAGAAGAAGAAAAAGGCACTACCAGTTATGAAACTTTTGAAAAAACAACACAAAAAATTAATACAATAAATAAAATTACTGACTTTCAGTCTAAAACAATTATCCCAATAAGATTTGCTAATAGAGTATTAGGAGGACTGTGCTTATATCATATCAGCCCTAATAAATATAACTCATCAAAGCTTTTAAGCATTATTGTTGACGAATTAAAAATATTAATGCGTATCAAATGGCTGTATTCAGAAACAAAATTCCTTGCCATTACAGATGGATTGACAAACCTTTACAACCGCAGATACTTTCAGCAAGTGTTAGAAAGAGAATTCTCTAGAGCAAAACGATACAAAGATAATTTGAGTCTAATACTAATAGATATCGACCACTTTAAACATATTAATGATACATACGGGCACCAATTTGGGGATAAAATACTAGCTGAAATATCAAAAATTATAAAAAATGAATTAAGAAAAACTGACTTTGTTGCCCGATATGGTGGCGAAGAAATTGTTGCAATATTGCCAGAAACATCCTTTAAAACGATATTTGTGCCAATAGAAAGGCTACGAAAATCTATTGAGGATAAAAAGCTAAGATATGACCATAATGATATAAATATCACGGTAAGTATAGGTGTAGCCTGCTTAACCGATGATACCAAAAATGAACAAGACTTAATTCAAAAGGCAGATCAAGCACTGTATGCAGCCAAAGAAAACGGTAGAAACAAAATTGAATATTACAAACCTGAGTAAATTATGAAAAATGACTATATGACAATTAATCATATTTCATTAGAAAAGACCACAGAACTGCATATGGCTTTTAATTTATCAAATAAAACATATGCTATACACGCAGTTCAGATTATTGAGATTGTTCAATTACCATACCTAACAATCCTAGAAAAAGCTCCTGCACATATTGTAGGCGTTATGAATTTACGCGGAACTATTATAGGTGTTATTGATCTAAGAAAATTTTTAGGGCTACCTCCTGATAGTTATTCAACCGAACACCAAGTTATTATTATAAGTACAAAGAACAAACCTATTGGTATCATCGTTGATTCAGTTAAAGATGTTGTGCAAATTAATAAAGACCTTATAGAAAAGCTACCTTACAAATCTACCAAAAACTTCATTGAAGGAGTTTATAAGGATGAAAACGAATTAATAGCACTGTTAAACATAAATTTAATTACAAACGGCTTAACTGACATAGAGTTAGAAAAAGAAGCCGAGGACTCCAGCTTATATAAAAACTTATTTCCTGAAGACAAGTGCTCTTTAGATAAGCTAAAAAATAGAGCCATAAAGTTCGAAAAAGAACTTAAAGTCGATACAGATAAAATTGACCTGCATGAAAATAGATTTGTTACTTTTTGTCTGAATAATGAAATTTATTGTATTAGCCTAAAATACATAAAAGAATTCCGCAAAATAAAGTCTGTAAACCTAACTCCTATTCCATGTGTACCTGAATTTATTATGGGTCTTATAAATCTCCGTGGAGAATTTATTACAATTATTGATATAAAGTCTTTTTTACAAATTAAAAAATCTCGAATAACAGAGAAAACAAAAATAATTGTTGTAAAGACTCATAAAATACAAATCGGTATAATTGTAGATGACGTATTTGACATTATAAATATAGACGATAAAAATATAATAAAAAATAAATCAAATTCATCTGATAAAAATAAATTTGTTTCTTCAGAAGTATTATTAAATAGCAAAATTATTATAAATATTCTTGATTTAGAAAAATTTTTAGAAGACGAGCGCTTGTTTGTAGAAGATGCTATTTAGTATAAATATTTTAGAGATGATATATAGTATTAAATTTCTTTTCAAATTTGGCAAATTAAGGGGCAAAATAGTCAAATTATTTTTTGTTTTTATTTTTTATAATTGAATAAATTTTTCAGGAATTTATATAGAGTGTTAACTACGATTATTAAAAACAAACAAACAGCATTTAAATCAAATGCCACTAATGATCGAAATACAAAGTTATCAGTATTTTATGTTAATGACATTCATGGCAATATTTCCTGCATGAATTCACTTGAAAGCGTCTCTAAAAAGTTTGAAGACGCATTTGAAAAAGATAAAACAAATGATACCCTAAGACTATCAGCCGGTGACATAAATATTGGTGACAAAAAAGAAAAAAACAGCTTATGGGCAAACTTTTTAAATGAACATCTTAAAATAAAATATAGCGCTATTGGCAATCACGAGCTAGATTATAAAAAATTTCCTGAACTACTTAAAAGTTTGCCAAAATTAAAGTATCTTGCCTGCAACCTGATACCAGATAAAAATAGCGAAATTGAAAAAAGCTTTAAAAATAATAAAATAGAAAAATCTCATATAGAAGTAATAAATGGCCATAAATATGGACTAATAGGCGCATCACCTGTAGATTTAGAAAAGGTGAGTAACCCAAAGCATAGAACACCAGGAATAAGGGCAGAAAATTTTGAAGCTACAGTAAGCAAGATTAAAGCTGAAATAGAAAAACTAAAAAGCAAGAACATTAATAAAATTATACTACTTTCTCATTTAGGGTACAGATTGGACCAAAAGATTGCCAAAAGTGTATCAGGGATAGATATTATAATAGGTGGGCATTCTCACGATAAAATTAATGGAATGACCCCTGGCAAAAATTTATTAAAATCTCCCTCAGGTGAGCCTGTTGCAATAACTCAAGCTGGCAAAAATGGTGAATTCTTTGGGCTTTTAGATGTTGTTTTTGACGAAAAAGGTGTAATAAAATCAGCATTTAATTCAATTAATCGAGTTAATAAATGGCCAAAAGATAATTTAGTAGAAAATATCAAAGACCTCTTTCTGGGTAAAGCAACTCCTGTAGCACGACTTTCAAAGCCATGCATTCCACAAAATCCATTTATTAGCGAAAACTCAATAGCTGACTTAGTAACAGATGCAATTAGAATAAAATCAGGAGCACAAATTGCTATAACAAATACAGCTAAAATCAGAAAAAATCTTAATATAGGACTTATTACTGATAGAGATATAAGAGAAATGCTTCCATTTAGAGAATCTAACTACAAAGTAAATTTAAAAGAGACAGAACTGGTAGATGCACTACAGCAAGGTCTTAAATCTTTAAGTTCTTATCCGTACAGGCCTGGACTACTCCAAGTTTCAGGACTAAAGTATAAAATTGGAAAAGATAAACAGCTTAAGGAAGTAAGTATAGAAAATCCTGATGGATCACTAAGTCCTATAAACATAGCAAAGCCTAATCCTAATAAAACTTATTCAACAATTTACAATGAATTTCTTTTCAGAGGCAAGGAAGGTATGACTTCACTCAAAAAAGATAAAGACTTTATTGAATATGAATGGTCAGAAGCTGATGCTGTTATCGAATATTTGAAAAGCTTTAACCATAAACCTATAAAAATTATCAAAAAAAAGAGGATTATAAACGAAGCAAAATACGTCAACAAAAGATAAATATCCATAAATAATTTTGTGTAAACCTCCGAAAAGTAGTCAATTCAGAAGTCATCTGGTTAAAAATGAAACAAAACTCATAAAAATATAGTCTATAAAATCCTGAAGAAAACAGGAGAAAATGATTATGAGTAAGGGCTATCCAAGCGATTTAGCAGATGAAGAATGGGAAGGAATAAAACATTTTTTTGAAAGACCTGACCCATGTAAATGCTAGTCTAAAAGTGTACCGGGTACCGGCGTAAAAATGTACCACCTTAAGAGATAAAGCCTGTAAGATAAATGCAACTGAAACATTGTCTATACAGGAGGAAAGGACTTGATAAAGGTGGAAATAATAGAAGAAATAAGAAAAATGTATTTTATCAGTAAGTACAGTATACGCAAGATTAGCAAAAAAACAGGATTACATAGAAAAACTATTAATAAATATCTGTCAGAGGATATATCTGAACCTCCAAAATACAAGCTAACAAAAGAAAAAAAATATCCTGTGCTGGGTCCATACATCCCAATGATAAAAAATATACTCGAGGAAGATAAATCTAAGCACCGAAAACAAAGACATACAGGAACAAAAATATTTGAACGACTTAAACAAGAAGGGTATACAGGCAGTTATACAGCAATAACTGATTACTTAAGAAAAATAAGGCCTAAAAAGCAGGAAGCTTTTATACCTCTTGAGTTTGAACTGGGGACGTACGCCGAAGTAGACTGGACAGAAGCATACTTTTTTCTCAAGGGTAAAGAAACTAAAGCTCATATATTTATCATGAAACTTAGAGGTTCAGGCGGATACTACGCTATAGCTTATCCATTCG
>JANQFW010000057.1 GCA_028277625.1 Candidatus Gastranaerophilales bacterium
TTTTTTTATATTTTATAAAGATATGTAAATTTTTATTTATAAACTAACAATAATTCTATCAAATTTTTTTATTTTAGTGTTTTAACTAATTGGAAGATGATGGTATCATAAATTTACTTGTTGAGAAAAATTAATTAGTACAATAATTCTAATTGATGAGACGCACAAATACTGGAGGTCTTAAAAGAAAATGCCTGTTAGCTCAAATAGCTCTCTAACAATTAATTCTAGGCAGCGCAATCTAATTTTCAATCAAAATAATCAGAGCAGGAAAAATATTAATTTTGCTGCAGGAAACCTCTATGGAGAAGATTTAGAGCAAATACTAAGCTCAAATAAAGAAACAAGGTCGGTTGGAACGCAAGCTGAAGAAGATTTTACTAACTATAATTCTAACGTGGCTAAGATACGAGGTGAGATTGATTCTAAAAAGCATGGCAGTGCCTCTAAAATGTTTTTGGAGTTATCTCTTACAGCTTTAGTTGCAGTTACAACTATTTTATCACTAAAAAAAGGTATGGATGCTGCGCATGAAGTAGTAAGGCGTGTTACTAATCAGGGTAAAAATTTCTTTACAAGCGAACCTATTAAAAAGTTTTTCTCAAACAGCAAGAGCCTTCTTCAAACTTCTTTCAATAAGGTTGATAAGGGCATAAATTCTAAAGCTGAAAGCTCTAAATCTCGTATACTAAAGCACGGTGCAGGTATTTATAACAAACTAAAAAGTGGGGCTTCAAGTTTTGCTCAGGCTACAGGTCGCCTTGTAAAAAATGCAAAGAATAGTGCAAGTGTTAAAAAAGCTGCTAAGCTTGTCTTTGTTACTGCGCCTAAAGTAATTGTAAGCACATGTGTTGGTTCATTCATAACCCTTACGGCATTAGAAAATATAATAGAACCCTTTATGGATAAGATTTTCGATAAAAAAACAGCTAAGAAAAAGTCTTCACAAGAAAAGCAAACAACAGTGGAATAATAACATTATGCAACAAATGACATTAGTAAATTAAGACTACTTTAAAAAGATTATAAAATGAGAAATAAGAAAAGAAAAATGATTTTATTTATATCTAAAAAGACAATGAAAAAAGATAGCGTTTGTTTTATTATTAATAATGAAACAAATAAACTTAATACAACCTTAGACCCAACTCACGAATGACGTGCGTTGGTTTTTTATTTTGTTCACTTTTTCAATAGAATAACAAATGAGGATTGAACGATGAATGTTGTGGGTAATAACTTCAACAAAAAAAATATAAGCTTTAAAAGAAATGATTCGCTTCATTCTAGCAATTATGATGGTTTTGATTCTATAAAACATGCAGGTCTGGCTTATAAGAAGGATGCATCTATTTATATAAAAGATAAAACTAAACAGCTAGGTGGACAAATCGGCGATGTTGTTGCCCTAACTAATCGAAAGCGAGAGAATGATATTCCTCGAACCAAACAAGAGCATTTTTATGGCACATTGGGCATAATAGGAGGTGGAGCAGTCGGTGCATCCAAAGTTGTCTCTGAAGCTCCTGAATTCAAACAAAAGGCCAAAGCTGCGCTTGAAAAGACTGCCAGTAAATCTCATTTTCCTAATGTTAATTTAGCCTTTGGTAGAGCAATAGAAAAATTTGCTAATAGCTTGCCTAAAAAAATGCAAGAGGGAACCAGGTCTGTTATGCACGGAGGTAAAGACCTTATATTTAGAAGCGCTGCTGCTGGAGCAGTCTTTGTATTTGGAGCGAATTTGTTTATGATACTAACAAGCACTGCTAATAAAGGTAAAATTAAATAGTATATAATATTCTTGTATTGATATAGAATAAATATTTATAGCAAGCTTTTTTTATTTTTTACAAATACTCCCTAAATTTAAATACCATAGTAATTGAGTTTAGGGAAGTTTAGCTATAAGATCAATTTTAAGTAAATAATATACATTATGCACCTTTTTGTAAAGAATGTTTATAAGAATAAGTATTAAGGTAATGTATAAGTGGCACATCAATGAATTTAATAGACAGATTTGCTAATTTTAACAGATTAACAAATGAACATCCTCTAATAAAATTTTGTTTTGCATTAATTGCAGTGGTAATAAGCTTAGTTTCAGAGTCTATACTGGTTTACTTGGCTATTTTTTTTATAATGACACTATTATTAATTTTTAAGGCCAAAATTCCTATAATAGACTATATAAAATACACGTTTATATCAAAGTATTTTTTAGTTATAAGTTTGATGGCTTTGCTGTTTCAAATAGTAGAGCAACCCACTTATTGCCTTTGGAGCTTAAGCTTGTGCGAGCAAAAAATTGGAATAACCTATACTTCTTTAATATTGGTTATAAATTTATTTTTTAAAGCTTTAGCATCAGTTTCTTGTATATATTTTTTAGTTTTAACAACCCCAATTTCGGATATAATATTTTCTTTCAAAATTCTAAAATTCCCCAATCTTGTTATAGAAAAAATGCTTTATATTTATAGGTTTGTGTTTATAATTTCTAACAATGCAAAGCAAATATATGAATCTATGAAAATAAGTGGCAGCTACAAAATTTTAAATTCAATAAATTATTTAGTTTTAAATCTACTTTTTTTGTCAAAGAAAAGATTTAATGATTTCACGAGTTCTTACAATTTAAAGGCAACTAGCAGGCAGTTTATAAATTTTGAAAAAAATTATACGCTTTGTAAAAAAAATATAATCTATTTTGCATTACTCGAATTTTTAATTATAAGTATATTTATAATAATTGAGTTTTAGTCTTAGTACAAAAATTTTATTGTGTTTAAATAATACGGTTCTAGCATGAATAATAAAATAATTGAGATAAAAAATTTATCATTTTCTTACCAAAATGATAAAGAAAAAAATATATTAGATAATATAACAGCTGATTTTTCAAAAGAGCACATAACAGCCATTGTTGGCAAAAATGCTTCAGGGAAATCAACGCTTTGTTTTAATATTATTGGACTGCTTAAACCGTCAAGAGGCGAGGTGTATTTTAACGGGGAAAGAATTATTTATAAAAAAAATTATTTAAATAATATAAGAAAAAAAATCGGATTTGTTATGCAAAGCCCGGATACACAAATATTTTGTTCTCATGTAAAACAAGAAATAGCTTTTAGCTTAGCGAACTTAAATTTAGATAAGGATGAAATTGATACTAAAACTGGCAAAGCACTAGAAATGCTAGAAATTGCTCACCTAAAAAATCATCCGGCTCACTACTTAAGCTATGGAGAAAAAAAATGTGTAGCGATTGCATCAGTAATTGCAATGGACCATGAACTTTTAATACTGGACGAGCCCACAGAATTTTTAGATTCGCACCGTAAAGATTTAGTTTTAAATATTTTAAATGACTTAAAAAAGAAAGGTACTAGCATTATAATTTCAACAAATAATCTTGATTTAGCTAACAAATATTCAGATAGGCTTGTGTCTATTGATAAAGCTAAAGTCTAAATTGCTAATTAATAAATTATTTGCCCAATCTATCATTTTTTTAGTATATTCATTATAATTAATAAATCACAGAAATATAATTTGGCAAGCTTATGAAAAAACTATTAATTCTGACCCTTTTAACGACTTATTCGCTTTCTACGCCTTGTATGATTTTGGCTCAAGACTATCAAGGGCGTGCAAAAGAAATGGTTTCTCCTGTTGAGTATAAGGAAGACTTGAGGAAGCTAAAAATATTAAGGAAAAAAACAGAAAATCTTTTAAAGTCTTTAAGCGATATAGAAGATGATTTTGACTATGCTCAGTCTCAAGAAGAGCTCTATATGTCGCATATTCTAGAAAGTATTTCTTTAAGTTATTTTAATGATGGAAACTACACAAAAGCCAACAAGATACTAAATCAAGCTAGAAGTAACGTGTTAGAAACCTATATCAAAACAAAACCATCGAGTATGGTTGAGGCAAGAACCCTATGGCTGGACAGGGGCACAATAGTAAACATTAAAACAAAAGAGCAAATGTCTGAACTTTTTAGCAAAATTGCTGATATAGGAATAAACATTGTTTACCTGGAAACAGTAAATGCAGGCTTTTCTATTTATCCAAGCAAAATTACAGAACAAAATCCTTTGACAAAACATAAAGACCCTTTAAAATGGGCAATTGATGAGGCTCATAAGCGTAATATTCAGCTCCATGCATGGGTATGGGCTTTTGCCGTTGGCAATACACGCCATAACAAAATTATATGTATGCCGGAAGATTATAAGGGACCTTTGTTAACAAGGTACCCATATTTGGCGCTAAAAGACTATAAAGGACGCCTAATAGAAAAAAAGCAGCACGAATTCTGGCTTGACCCTGCAAACCCTATGTCACAAAAGCTCCTTTTAAGTTTATTTAAAGAAATTGTGAAAAATTATGATGTTGATGGTATACAGCTGGACTATATAAGATATCCGTTTCAATCGCATAAAAGCACTGTGGGCTATACAATAGAAAATGTAAAAAAGTTTAAACTATATACAGGAAAAAATTTATTAAAATTAAAAGACAAAACAATTTGGCATGAATGGAAAGCGCAGCAAGTTTCTAATTTTGTACGCAAGGTCTCTCAACAGTTGAGAGCTTTAAAGCCTAAGATGAAGATATCAGCTGCAGTCTTTGTAAACTCTAGAGAGCATAGAATCAAAACCATCCAACAAGACTGGCAAAAATGGGTAGATAATGGCTGGATAGATATTTTAAACCCTATGATTTATTCTTATGACACTAATAAACTTATAAAAGACCTGGAATATTTAAATAAGGCCGTTTCTGGGAAAGTATTGATTTATCCCGGTATTGCTGTGAAAAATCTTAATGATGAAGATATTCTTGATCAAATTGATGCCATTAAAGACATGGGGCTTATGGGTAGTACTTTGTTTGCAATGGCTCATCTAACCCCACAGAAATCCAAAATTTTATCTATTGGGCCATATAAAAACAGAAACGCGTTAATCCCAAATGATAATATTAATAGCTCTATTAATTTAATTCTAAAAGAATATATCCAAAAGTTAACCAACCTGAAAAAAAACAGTAAATACACCTTTAATGTTAATAGATTGATAAATTATGCAAAATTTATTAAATATTATCTAAATAATACAAATAAGCCTTCTGTATCAAAAGTTGACTATTGTATAACTTTGATAAGAAGGCTTGAGTTACTTACATCTTCTCATCTACCATTAGAAATTAAATCAGATAATATCTTGGTAGATTTATTATGTAATTATTTGAAACAGGCTAATTTGTTGTTACTTTATGAGAAACATAAGTTGAATGTTAATCGCAAGTAAAGCTTTTTTCAACACATTATTCTTAAATAATTAAATCAAACTGTATTACTCTAATAGTGCTTCTAGGATTGAAGCATTTTTGTTAGCAAGTGTATTTTCTCTAATTCTTGCTTTGTGTATGTATGTTCTTAATGCTTCTCTAATAAGTTCGCTTCGTGATCTTTGCTCATTATCAGCAATCTGATCTATCATATTTAAAAACTCTTCGGGCATTGATATTAGTACTCTAGCCATTATAAAGCAACCTCCATTTGTTCATAGTTATATTATTTTATTAAGTCCCTGAATATTCTACATAATATGCTTAAATTTTGATATTTCAACTAGGTATCTACTCAGATAAAAACAATCAGGTATTAATTATTGCTATTTTTTGTATATAAATTATGTTTCTTGTTAATGTTTCTTAATTAATCGCCTCCTTTTTCTTGATTTCACATAAGTTTTAACTTTCTGGTTTCCTTATATATATAAAGTAAAGATACTTATATAAATTGCTAAATAATTTATATACATACAATATAATGTTACAATAATACATTTTAAACGATATATAGTCAAGCTAATCAACTAGGTAAAATGCATTATTTTTTCTATAAAATGTAAAAAATACAATTTAATACATTCTAAAAATGGTCTAATACGCTTAATGCAAAGCTTTATAAAAAAGTAATTTTAAATAATTAATTTTTATATACTTAGATTATAATACAAAACAAGAAAATAATGAAAATAAAAAGAAAAATTTAATTATTTTATTTTTTTACCTATAAATGTCTCTGGTACCTTCATCAAGCTTTCTTAAGTCTTTTATTAAAGACTCTTTTTGTTTTGAATCTTGCATGTCGGATATAAATTTATTAATTAGTTCATTACCTTTTAATGCTGTATTTTTGCCGGCATAATCAATAAGATATTCTTTAAACGTCAAAATAGCATTAGGCTGACAGAATTTTTGGATTAAGCCGGGTTTAGCTAGATCCATAAAGTCTTTGCCTACTCTACCTACTCTGTAGCAGCCGGTACAAAAACTTGGCAAATAGCCGTCTGTTGCAAGCTCTAAAATTACTTCATCTAAAGATCTTGTGTCTCCGATAGAGAACTGCTCTGTAGCTTTTTCTTCTGAGTAACCGCCCGGGTTTGTTTTAGATCCTGCACTAATTTGAGAAATGCCTAGCTCTAAAAGTTCTCTTCTTAATTCTGCTTTTTCTCTAGTAGAAAGAATAATACCGGTATATGGTACTGCAAGCCTTAATACTGCTATGATTTTCTTAAAGTTTTCATCGGTGATAGCATTAGGTGGTGCACTTGCAACATCAGATCCTTCAGCGGGTTCAATTCTTGGAATTGAAATAGTGTGTGGACCTACGCCGTATGTTTTTTCTAAATACTCAGAATGCATTAACAGTGCCAGCACTTCAAATCTATAATCAGTAAGTCCAAATAGTGTACCGATACCAATGTCTTGCAATCCTCCTTCGAATGCTCTTGACATTGTTTCTAAACGCCATTCGTAATTAGACTTTAAGCCTTGCGGGTGCATTTTTTTGTATGTTTCTTGATGATAAGTTTCTTGGAAAGATTGATAAGTACCAATTCCAAAGGATGATAATCTTTTAAATTCTTCAACAGATAATGGAGCTATGTTTATGTTAATTCTTCTAATTTCTCCATTCATCAGTTTTTGTTCATAGATTTTATTAATCAATTCTTCAACATAATCCAGATTACATTGCGTTGTATCTTCACCGGCTACTAATAAAATTCTTTTATGGCCGGTCTCTAAAATTCTTCTGGTCTCGTTAATTGCTTCATCAGTTGTTAATTTTTTTCTTTTAATAGTTTTATTTTCGTATCTAAATCCGCAATATAAACAATTATTTGTGCAATAATTACTTAAATACAATGGTGCAAAAAGAACTATTCTGTTGCCATAAATTTTTTCTTTTAGTAATTTTGCTGTTTTGAATAGCTTATTTAAACTATCCTTGTCTTCAATATTTAGCAAAATTGAAGCTTCTTTTAATGAGATGCCTTTTAAAGAGAGAGCTCTATTTAATATTTCGTCAATTTCAGTTTGACTAGGTTTTTGATCCAGTAATTCTTGGATGAGTTCTTCGTTAATTATCGCATTTGCCATGATCTTACCTCAATTTGTTCTATGTCTTATGCACCATGATGTATCTACTCTAAAACGTTTTATTTAGTAGCCGTATAATTATTGTATATTAAAAATTTAATTATGAATAAATATAGAGATAATAAATTTACTATACTAAACAAATAATATAAGTTGTTGAGTAACTATTTAAAATCAAAAATAGTACAAACTTTTGCTTTTAAATCATTATCAGCAATAAAGTCTTTAATTTGCGGCAATAAATACTCAGTATGAAGCACCGAAGGTATTATGATATCAGGGTTAATATTTTTCAGCTTGTTAGGAGGATAAATAGTTATATTTTCCATATTTTTATCCTCTTTAGCCGGATCTTTATCTATTATTGCTGTTATTTTTATTTTATCTTTTAAAATTTTAACTATTGTTTGCGCAAAAGCACCGGCCCCCCACAAGCAAATCTTTTTATCACCTTGCTCTTTAATAAATTTTTCCAGCTCCTGGTTTTTAGAAGAGTTTAGAAAATATTGCTCCATATCACAGTAATTTAAAAGTTCGTTTAGGCATTTATCATTTTTAAATTGGGCATTGTAATTTAATGCCTCTACGCTGGCTGTTAAGCTTATTAAATCAGCATTGGTAAATGAATAATGCTTGTTTGCATGTAGCCTGATGATTGGATTGTTCATTAGTTCAAATAGCGTATCCAATCCAAATTTTTTATGGGCTGTTGATTTTGCATTTATTGCTAATCTTGCTAGATTAAAACTTATCAAAGCCGGTTCTTGTGCAATATTTGTTTTCTGCTCAGAGGGGAATATTTTAAGATACTCTTCTAAAGAGAATATTTTAAGATAATTTTTATACAATTGACTGAACTCGTACGCGGAGCGAGTTTGTGCGTGAATGTTATCACCGCTGGTGTTAGCATCATTGCTTCTGATTCTGAATTTGGTTAGGTTTTCTTGCAATATATGAATATCGTGCTTTAGGCATAATTTCACCCAAAAATCGAGATCAGCAAGTTGTGCAAAGCGACTGTCATATAATCCAATTTCCTCGTGTATTGATTTTTTTATCATAACAGATGGGTGGCATAAGCAATTGCCGTAGTAAAAGAAATAATTCAGCCATTGCGCACCGGATCTGTTTTGCTGATTGAAGATTTTAGCGTAAAAATGAGTATTATCTTTTATTTTATTGTTATCTTCGTCAATAACATTAACCAGTGTAAAAACTGCTGCTTTATCTGGATTAGTTTCTAGGTAGTTAAACTGTTTTTCTAGTTTTTCCGGGTGGAATGCATCATCTGAATTTAGGATTGCAATGTATTTGCCTTTTGCGCTACTTATTGCAGTATTTGTATTTTCGAACTGGCCTTTATTGCTGCTATTCTCTATTAGCTTTATTCTGGGATCATTAAACTGTTTAATTTCTTCAACTGTATTGTCAGTAGAGTTGTCATCTATAATAATAATTTCAAAATCTTGAAATGTTTGAGAAAGAACACTTTTTAGCGTATAGCTTATATATTTTTCGTGATTATAGGCAGCTATGATAACGCTAACTTTTGGCATGTTTTTTCCTTTAACATTTTACTGAAATAAATCTGCTGCTATCTCAAAGCTTAAGTTATTCTCTTGCTTATAATTTTCTAAAAAGCTCATTGCATATTTAGGCTGAAGCAGTGTTAAGATTATTATATCAGGTTTTAAATTTTTTATTTCTTCGCTGTGATAAACTTTATGGCGGCCTAATTTCGATCCGGCTTTTTCTTTATTATTATCAATAAAGCCCATGACATTTTTAAATTCTCTTGCCGGTTCAGTTTTTGCAAATTCTTCTGCTAGCAGGCCTGCGCCGTAAAAGCATATTATTTTATCAGAGTTATTATTAGCAAAGCTAATGATTTTATTTTGGACCTCTTCGTCATTCAGAATATTATCTATAGGGAAAAGAGGATTATTTAAAACTGACACTATATCATAGTCAAAAGTATTTTGACCAAAGTATTCTTTAAAGGCTTCTGAGATTTTTGGTACTTGATAGCCGTTAACTTTGCGTTGATTTTTATTAGTATGCAAGTCTGAGATTGTATTGTATGTATCTATAATATTGTCAATGTTATCAACTATATAAAATCTTTTGAAGATATTGTTATAGGCATTTTCTGCTAAAGAGTTTCTTAAATTTTGATCTTCTATTAATGATGATAGCTTATTAAACCATTCATCTTCTGTGTGGGCGAGCATGCCATTAACACCATCTGTTATGCAATTGGAATATGAATTTACTGCTGATGCTACTGTAGGAACCCCAAGCATCGCGGATTCAAATATTTTTAATTCGCTTTTGCCCTCGTTAAAAGGATTATTAAGTTCAAGCGGTGCGATGTTAATATCAGTTCTTGAGAGATAAACAATCATCTTGATGTAGGGCATAAATGGATGTTTTACAACTTGGTTCTCTAAGCCTTTAAATCTATTGGTGATGTCAAGCTCACCTATTATGTGCAGTTGGACATTCGGGTATTTGTTTAAGATTTTGGTTAGTGCATTTTGAGCTTGGTCAAAATCTTTTTCGTGGGTTTTTGTACCGCTAAAGTAGCCTATTTTAAGAATATCATTATTTGCGTTATTAAGGTTGGCAAACATTTCTGCTGTTTGGCGTTGACCTATATTAATTGTATTAGGAATAATAAAAGTCTTGATGCCCAGGTTTTCTACTTTGCTAGCTAAGTAACTAGTTGTAGTTGTTGCGCAGTCACACTGTTTGATGACTTTATTCATTCCTTTTACCCGGTTAATGTTTTGATTATATTCTTCTTGGGAGAGGGAACTAAACGCATCAATGCTGTCGACTATTTGAGTATCAAATATAAGATCATCAATATCAAATACTACAGGTATGTTTGCTTGTTTTGCTTGATTGATCAAATAATTTGTTTCTTCTGTGTCATCTGACCTAAAGATAACTATAATATCTGAGTCAAGGCTTTTAAAGACATTTTGTTCAGTTAATGTATAAATAATCTCACAAAATATCCCTTTATAAGTTAATCCTTCTATGATATTATAGACTCTGTATCTTGTTGACTCGTTGTAACATCCCGGATAGAATGTTATTTTTCTTATAGTCACATTATTATTCCTATGTTATGGCCTTAGGCGTGAGATATCTCTTTTTTTCTTAAGTTCAGTAGGGGTATCGGATGGCTTAAGAGTATCTTTTTGCGTATCATATGACATTTTAGAATTAAGTTTTTTAAGCTCTGCCAAAGTTTCTTGTTTAAGGTTTATACTTTCTTGCAGTTTTCTGATTATGTTTAAGCCTACAACTGCAAGGCTAAATATACCGGTAACTGTTGCAATCCCTATAACTTCGCACATTATTATCCACCTTTTTATTTTGCTTCCACTGTTATAAACTTACCAAAAAATTTATAAAAATTAAAGAGTGGCTAAGATATATTATTTTTATCCAGCTATATTTACTTGTTGACACTAGGTTATTGTATTTATATTGTTACCTGCTTCTACTATTGGATATGCTATGGCAGGAGTTCCCGTTACTACACTTTCTAGCAAATATGTCTTCATCCTTTGAACTGCTTGTTCGAATTTATTTTGGCCTTTAGTAGCTATTGCCTTATTCACTGTTACAAGATCCACAAAAAGTTCACCGTTGCCTTTTCTTTTTACAAAAAAATGCTGATTATCAGGAAGACTTTCTGCTAATTGATCTAAATCATTATATGCTGCTGAATGTTTATTTTTATCAATGTACTTTTTTGTTTGTTGATTAAGAGGCACCACAAATCCTTTAAATCTCGGGTTCATAGATTTTTTAATATTGCCGATCATTTATTTTGTTCCTTTAGTATAAATTTTAAATCTTATATAATCTTAAAACATAAAAACAGCTAAAAGAAAAGAGTAAGGGCTTATTATTGTAATTATTGTTAACCTAAGGATGGATATATTGAGCTTTTGATTCCGTTTATCATTTACTTTGACCTTTTAATATGAAATAAAATACTTGTACAAGTATAAGCCATAAAAACAAAATAGCAATGACAAACACCCTTTTGTAATACAAAAAGTCTATCATTGCAGTTAATAATATTAAATTTTATATTAAAATCTACTAATAATGAGGCTTTTTCTTGTTTAATTCTT
>JANQFW010000030.1 GCA_028277625.1 Candidatus Gastranaerophilales bacterium
TTCATAAGCAATTAATTCACCAGTAATTTTTGAGTATTTTATTTTACATCCGTCATAACCACTGTTAGATAGTTTTGTATCTAAACTCCAGCCTGTTAAGATCTCTTCTGTTATTGTTGTTATTGAATTTTTAGACTCATATTCTTGCTCAGAAAAAATAATTAATTTGTGATTATAAATTTTCAGCATTAATCCATTTTTCTTGCAAATTTCTTGGATAAATTCCATATCAGATTGTTTTGATTGCTCGACGGTCTGTATTACTGGGTTATGCTTTGATTCAAATACTAGCGATATATTGCTGTTATCTGCAATGGTTTGAGCTATTTTCTTTATACTGGCTTCTTTCCAGATTCTATCTTTTGGGGTATCCTTGAAATTCGTATCTGAGGGGATGGATACCCCGTTTAGGCTGAATAATCGAGGTGGGCTAGAACTGTTAGGCGCATCTATCACAAAAGAGCCGCAATTAAGGCTTTGACTATCGCCATCACCACGCCAGTTAGTAGTTTTTATTTTAGCTTGTATCTTGTCACCTAGTTGTGTTTGGTCTTTGATATACTTTTTTTCGCTATCATTAAGGGTGATAGATACATCATCAGCCACGCCAGAGATATTATCCGCAAAGGAAAAGCTTTCTAAATTCTTTGATATT
This sequence comes from Candidatus Gastranaerophilales bacterium, assembly GCA_028277625.1. Taxonomy (GTDB): domain Bacteria; phylum Cyanobacteriota; class Vampirovibrionia; order Gastranaerophilales; family JANQFW01; genus JANQFW01. The sequence continues at coordinate 656 of JANQFW010000030.1, forward strand.
TCTTTTGTTATGTTTTTGCCTGCATATATTAGTTGTATTGATGCGCGTCTTGCTAACATTTTTTACCTTCCTGTTAATTTTTGTCATTTTATGTATTGACATTTTTCTTGTCATGTTATATAATGATAAGTATAGAAAGCGAGGGAAAAATGAAAGTAGAAAAGATTGTAGCTAAACTCAAAAGAACTAAATTCGGTCATACCTTTAGCTATTGTGAAAAAGTTCTTCTGGCAAAAGGGTATAGACTGGATAGAGTAAAAGGCTCAATGGTAATAACAATCGCAAAGCATAGGCCAATGAGTCCAGACGCTGTAAAAGATGTAATAAAGGCTTGGGAGGAGTAACCTCCCTCCAAGCTTAAAAATATAAGGAGTACAATTTTATGACTAAAAAAAATATTGAAAAAAATTTAAAATACTATTCAAATTTGCCTTGGAAGTTTGAATATGAAAAAGCCCCTGAGGGTGGTTTTTATGCTAAAGTAAAAGGTTTAGCCTGCCATTCGCATGGCGATAATATGGAAGAAGCCTATCAAAATATTCAAGATGCTTTAGAGTGTCACTTAGAATCATCTATTGAAAATAATATCCCTATAGCTGAGCCTATAAGTGAAATAGATTGCAATGGGAGATTAAGCTTTAGAACTACTAAGTCTATGCATTGCAAATTAGTTGAACTTGCAAAAGATGAAGATGTAAGTGTTAGTCATCTTATTAATGATGCTGTTAACAAAATGTATGGCTAATCTCTCCAGCTAGGCAAGTTATCAGCTTTCTTTGTTTCCTCTGGCAAATCAGGGATTGTTAATTCAATCCCTGCCGAGAAGATAACAGTGTCAATATGCTTAGAATTGGCCTGAATAAGTATGTCAATGTGATTTTCAGAACCATAATATTTTTTTGAGATGATATCCCAGGTGTCGCCTTGGATTGTTTTATACATTTTAAGATTCCTTAAGAGGCTGTCTGAAAAGTTTATCATTTAGCTAATCGCTTAAGCATTAAATGTAACATTGCCAGATAAATGATACTTTTGCTACTCTCTGTAGAGTAT
>JANQFW010000037.1 GCA_028277625.1 Candidatus Gastranaerophilales bacterium
ATTAACAACATAAACTTTATATAGATTTTAATTAGCATATCAAAATATTAATTTTTGTAAAAAATATTAGTTAGCAAGTAAAATAAAAAAATATTTGAATTAAAATAATAATATACATCCAAATAACCTTAGATAATATGTTTCCTAAACAATTAACTTTTGACCGACTTTATTGCGGTCATTTTTTTTTGCAAATTTTATTCTCTATATAATACGTAGAAAAAAATAAAGTTCTCTCTTTCTTACTTTAATCTTGCTTCTAAAAAATTCTTAAGCCACACCTAATCCGGTGATTACAAAATAAACTCACTAGTCATACAAAAGTTATAAAATTTTAAAACTTAAATACAATGTTAATTCTTGCACCCACAGGTTAACATATTGTTACAATAGTTAAAAAGCGCGCAGCAAAACTATTTATAGAATTAATACAAGGATGTATTAAGCTGGATTAAGGAGAATCAAAATGGGTGTTATAGTCAACACTAATATTAGTGCGAATATCGTGCAGCGTAACATGGGTTATGCTACAGATCGCATAGGCAAATCGATTGAAAAGTTGTCTACCGGTTATAGAATTAATAGAGCATCAGATGATGCCGCCGGATTAACAATTTCTGAGGGCTTAAGAGCACAGTCACAAGGATCTAGGGTCGCGATGGCAAATGCTCAAACAGGTATTAACATGTTACAAACAGCAGAAGGTGATCTTACTATTATTCAAGAAAACCTTCAAAGGATAAGAGATCTTGCTGTACAGGCTGCTAACGGAACTTATGGCTCATCAGAGCGAGACGCTATTAAGGCAGAGGTTGGACAGCGACTAGAAGAGATCACAAGATTAGCAGACTCATCTTCATTTAACAAATTAAAACTATTAGATGGTAACCTATCATCACTTTCTTTACAAATTGGTCCTAACTATGTTGCAAATGCAATTAGTTTAAACGCCTTGGATGTCAGCTCTCCGTTTAAAGCGGCAAATGCGGTTGACCTGGGTATCTTTAGTAAAGAAGATGTATCTTATCTGGATGATAGATTTTCATCCACAACATCAGCAGCTAGTTATATTTCAAATATTGACGTTGCTATTAACGATATTGCAACAAGACGATCAACAATTGGTGCATACCAAAACAGGCTTGAATCAGCCGTTAAAAGTTTAGAAGTTAAAGTAGAAAACTTAGTCGCATCAGATTCAAGAATAAGAGACGTTGACGTTGCCGTAGAAGCAGCAGAGCTGACACGTAATCAAATACTTCAGCAAGCTTCCACGTCATTATTAGCGCAGGCAAACCAAGCGCCTAGTGTAGCGTTAAGTTTGATCTAAAAATAAATTTATAGACCCATAGTAATTTTATGATCTAGAGGTTACCTTTTTGGTAGCCTCTCTTTAATTTTTAAGGTATTACCTAGCCCTTACTGAGTATGTTATATACTAAATGTTTCAACTTGCACTATATAATACTATCTAATATAATTAGCCTAGTTTATATTAAATTTTATTTAGAAAAGACTATAGTAATACTTGTTTAAGATGCTTTATAATATTAATATATTTTTTGAGAATGTTTAAAAGTTGGGGGGATTTTATGATTTTTTCAAACAGACAATTAGCTAACAACTTAAACTGTCAGCCTCTTAGAAATTCGTTAACCGCAAAAAAAGTTAAAAAGAATGCAAATAGCTTAAATCAAGCAGCTCAAAATTTAAACAAGGCAACAGATAGCAAGGTGGCAAATAAATTAAATTATGTCGTTTAAAGAAACATCAGACAACTTAAAAAGATTAATAGACATCGTAGAAAAACTGCGCTCCCCGAATGGATGCCCTTGGGACAGAGAACAAACGCATCATAGTTTAAGACAAAATCTGATAGAAGAAACTTATGAAGCTGTAGATGCAATAGAATCAGGTAGCACAGACCATCTAAAGGAAGAACTTGGTGATGTACTGCTGCAAGTGGTATTACATTCACAAATAGCCAGTGAATATAATGGATTTACACTGGATGATGTTGCTAAAGAAATATCTGATAAGCTAGTAAGAAGGCATCCCCATGTATTTGGAGATATAAAAGTAAAAAACTCTGCTGAAGTTGTTACCAATTGGGATGCTATAAAACAAACAGAAAAACCGGAAAGAACCTCAGCTTTAGCTGGTGTTACATCTTGTCAACCAGCCTTGATGTACTCTTTAGATCTCAGCCAAAAAGCCGTTAAGGTTGGCTTTGAGTGGCCTAGTGAAGAATCCCTGTGGGAGTGTTTTTATTCGGAGATAGAAGAATTTAAAGAAACTGTGGAAAGACAAAATATTGAAGATATGGAAGAAGAATTTGGCGATATTTTGTTTTCTTTGGTGAATGCAGCAAGATGGCATAAAATTAATCCTGAGCTTGCTCTTAGAAAAGCTTGCAACAAGTTTAAAAAAAGATTTCAACTTATGGAAGAAATTGCTGAGCAAAAACTTGATAGTTATTCTCAGGATGAGCTGGAAGAATTTTGGAAGATAGCTAAGAGCAAAATTAAAATTAATGGGTGAGTTATATAGAGACTCTAAAAAGTAATATAAATAAAAAATTGCTGGATATTTAAAGGAAATAATAAAATGCTAAAAAATTTAAAGGCTAAGGCTAAATCTAAAGACAATCGTATTGCGGTTTTAAGACTAGAAGGAATTATTCTTGATTCTCAATCTCTTCCTATTGCTTCCAAGTTTATGGAGCAGCTGGAAGAAGTAAAAAAGAAAAAATATAAAGCATTAGTCATAAAATTAAATACCCCCGGAGGAACTGTCGGCGCCTCTCAAGAAATATTTGATCAAATTAACAGGCTAAAAAAAGAAGGCATAAAGGTTGTTATGTCAATGGGAGATGTTGCAGCCAGCGGTGGTGTCTACGTTGCAATGGCAGGTGATAAAGTTGTTTCTAACCCCGGAACTATCACCGGATCTATTGGTGTTATTATAAAAACCAATGTAACCAAGAATCTTTATAAAAAAATCGGTGTGGACCAGCAAGTAATAAAGTCTGGACAGCATAAAGATATGTTATCAAGTATGAGATACCTATCTATGCAAGAAAAAAAGCTTTTGCAGGGTTTAATTGACAATACTTATGAACAATTCGTCAAAGTTGTTGCAAATTCTAGAAAATTAGAAGTTACCCGGGTTAAAGAATTTGCTGATGGTAGAATTTTTTCCGGCGAACAAGCTAAAGACTTTGGCTTAATAGATGAAATCGGCTCATTTGCAGATGCTGTTGATATAGCAGCAAAACTGGCAGGTATAGAAAAAGAACCTGTTTTAGTTGACATATGCCCCAGAAAAAAAAGCCTGATACAAAAATTAATAACAGCAAGCGTTAGTGAATTCTTTGAAAATGCAGGTATCAGCTCTATGTACTCTGGTATACCGCTATGGCTAATGAAAAACTAAAGCAGTAATCATCAAGATAATTTTAATATATTTTTGTAATATAATTTAACAAATTACCCAAAAAATTTCAAAAACATGCTATGATATATATTAACAAAATAAAATATATATCATATTGGAAATGAAATTAAAAGGTTATGGTTTTGGAAGAGCAAAGTGCAAAAACTGAAGAGACATGCCCAAAGGATAATGATAAATACGCAGCATTTTTATATTACAGACTGCGCAATAAAATTGTCCTCTTGCGCCGTTGGGCCAAAAACGATGATCTAATGGGCTTAAAAGGTCGCATGGAAGAAGCAATAAAAACATCAGAAATGGAATTTGATGTAGTCGGCAAAGAATTTTTGAATATAATGCGCTCCGGTGAGTGGAGTAAAGCCTTGATTCAAAAGCTGGAATTCATTAACATGACCCTTCAAGGCTTTACAATGGATATAATAGAAACCATCGAAGACAGAAAACAAGCAAAGGATTTGCATAGAAGAAAACCCAAAGAGCCGGAAGGCTTTAAAACAAATTCAACAGGACTAAAAGACCTGGCAAAGAAAACTTATTCACTGGTGAGGACTTTTATACCTG
>JANQFW010000079.1 GCA_028277625.1 Candidatus Gastranaerophilales bacterium
TTTCTTATAATATAAAAAAAATTAATAATTTTTTCAGATGCAAAAAAAATCAAAAATTGACAGTCAACCATGTGGGTATAAAAATAATAATGAAAATGTTCTAGTTAAAAAGGAGATTTTAGAGAGATGGTTTTTAGATCAAATTCCGAGAAAAGCTTTACCCCAGATGATATTAAGGCTACTATCAAAGAACAAAACATTAAATTTATCAGACTTCAATTTGTAGACATAAATGGCCAGGTTAAAAATATGGCGTTACCTTCTGATCAAATTGACAGAATCTTAAATAATGAAATAATGCTGGATGGTTCTTCTATCAAAGGGTTCAGAAGTATTGAAACATCAGATATGTATTTTTACCCGGATTTAAACACATTCTGTATTTTACCTTGGAGGACAAGAGAAAACGGTAAAGTAGCAAGATTAATTTGTGACATTTACAACCCGGATGGCACACCTTTTGAAGGTTGTCCAAGAAATAACTTAAAAAGAGTTTTAAACGAAGCTAAAAGCATGGGCTACGAAATGAACGTAGGTCCTGAGTGCGAATTTTTCTTATTCAAAAGAGATGACGATGGCGTGCCAACAAGTCGTACACATGACTATGCGGGCTACTATGATGTAGGGCCTGAGGATCTCGGGGAAGATATCAGAGGCGAAATGGTTACTGTGTTACAGGAAATGGGATTTGAAATTGAAGCAAGTCACCATGAAGTAGCTGAAGGTCAGCATGAAATTGACTTTAAATATGCTGATGCTTTAACAACTGCTGATAATGTTGTAACCTTTAAAGTAGCAGTTAAAGCAATTGCTGCAAAACATGATCTGCACGCTACATTTATGCCAAAACCAATTTTCGGTGTAAATGGTTCTGGTATGCACATCAATATTTCTTTATTTAAAGATGGTAAAAATGCTTTCTTAGACGAAAGTAAACCATTAAAGTTAAGTGATGCTGCGCTATACAGTATTGGTGGTGTGTTAAAAAATGTTAAAAGTATTACCGCACTTTGTAACCCAACAGTTAATAGCTATAAAAGACTTGTTCCTGGATATGAAGCTCCTGTATATCAGGCTTGGTCAGCTGCTAACAGAAGTGCTTTAATTAGAGTACCTGCTAAGCGTGGTAATGCTACCAGAATAGAATTAAGATCACCTGATCCAAGTGCTAATCCATACTTAGCATTTGCAGCTATTCTATCTTCAGCATTAGATGGTATAAAGAATCAAATCGAACCACCAGCTTCTGTTGATCAAAATATCTATCAGTTAACTGATAAAGAAAAGAAAAAGTTAAAAATTGACTCTTTACCGGGCAGTTTAAATGAAGCTGTTGAGTACTTAGAAAAGAGTATTGTTGCTAAAGAAGCTCTTGGTGAGCATATCTTTAATGAGTTCATTAGCGCTAAGAAAATCGAGTGGGATGACTTTAGAACTTATGTAACTCCTTGGGAAACAGACAAGTACTTAGGTAAGTTTTAATTGAATTAGTAAAACATACAAATACTAAAACTGCTGGCTATCTAAGTCAGCAGTTTTTTAATGCATAATTTTAAACTTTAGCCTATGCAGCTAAAGAGAGTAGAAGGTTTGAATGGAAGGTAGTCAATGCTTGAACAAATTTTTCGGGATCAAGCAATGTTAACACTTTCGATAAGTGATTATTGGGCAATTTAGATACCATATCAATAATAAGTTTATTATCAAGGACTTGCATTGATTCTATAAGCCTTGGTTTTTGCCAGTTGAATATTGGTCTCATCAGGTCCTTCTTCTGGAACTCCATTAGTAAACTTTCGTCTTTTTCAATTAGCTTTGATACTATTTCAAGCCTTTCTTTGTGAGGTAAAGATTGCATGCCCTCTACGACCATTTCTTGAGGTAGTTGATACAGTTCTTTTAATACATTGGCTTTTGATTTATTACCAACTTTTTTCCAGGTTGCTCCTTCTAAAATTTTTGACAGTATATCAACCGGAAGATCTTCAAGAGCTTTGAATAAAGCTGTTGGTTTTATTTTTGAGCTGCCTAGAAAATCGCTTACGGCCTTTATTGACATAAACTTTAAGATTTCTTCGTTTGAATAAAAGAATTTAAGCATTTTCACTATCTGCTCTTTAGGCAGCTGTAGTACAAATTTTAATAAGGATTTTCTGCTGAAAAATTTGAGGCCTAATAATAAATCTTTTTTCTCCATTAAGCCCAAGAGCCTTACCATATCGTCGTGGTTAAAAAGCTTTAGAATAGCTAGCCTATTAGATGGATTAGCAAGGTTTAATGCGTTAATAATATCAGCAAGAGATATGTCGCCTTCAACTTCATTAGATTTACTAACGTTTGAAGTACCGTTGATATCGTCAACGTTATCACTGCCATTTGCTTGTTTGAGCTTTTTTTGGATAAGCGGGTCAGTGTTAAGCAGATATTTTTTGATATAGTAAAAAGCTGATGTGTCTATTGCAACCATTATATCTCTTTTCCTTTGTGTACCCCTGTATATAGCTCTACAAAGTTTTAATCGTTTTATCTGAAAAATATTAAGCCTAAATCTAATTGATGAGCTGTATAAGTAATCGGCTTTTTGTTTATATAGCTTAAGTGATTTGATATGTTTTGTTACTTTTTGTTATATAGAAAAAAGTTTTGTCAATTATACTTAAGTTTTAGAATATTTTATGGGAAAAAGGTACAATGGAAAATATGAGTGGTCTTATTCAGCGTTTCTTTCCAAAAAGTAGTATGCCTATATAACAACCCTGACTCTTCTTTGATGAGAAAAATCAGGATTGCTGTTTTTAGTATTATCTTTTAAATTATTATTTATAAAGACAGATAAAATTCTGAGCTGTATCTATTTATTAATCCCCACTGCCTGGCGCTTTAGGTATAGATGGATTTTGCAGTCCTAGATATTTATTCGTAGGATCTATTCCAATTTTCGCATTTAGACTTGCTGAAGATTGAGGTGTTTGTTTAGGTATTTTGGATTTAGGTGGCTCTTTCGGTCCTAGACTTTTATCAGGATTATTTATTCCTGTTTTCGCATTTGATCCTTGGAGTACAGATTTAAGTGGTTGATCTCCTACAACTGGAACTGCTCCACTTCGTTTAGGGATGGGAGTCTTTACTGTTGGAATTGCTCCGTTAGGTATACTCATATTGTTTTCCTCCTCATTTAATTATGCTCTAAACATACTTGCTTATACTACTAGACATTCATCAATATATAATTAATTTAATTGTTTTTGTTCATAATAAGTATTATATTTATTATTGACTTGCTTTTGCATATTACTGCTTATTTTACTACTATGTTGATTCTTGTTATTTATGATTTAGCATATATAATGTGCTGATATTTTATTTGATATTATTATAAAAACATCGGCACATTGAAAGTTGCTTTTTGTTTTTTAAAATATTTTAAATTTAATACAATATTAAGACAGATATTGTATTATGAATCCTTTTAAATTATATTTTCCTCCTAAAATACTTTATTGGGCTTTAAAGCATTTTATAACCTCTATACCACTTGTATATTATTTATATTAAAATATAATAGGTAAAGTTATTATACTTCTTGATGTTTAATACTTTTAATGCCTACCTCTTGTTATTGTTCAACCTATTCTGTAACCTTATCTATATAAAAACAAAAATAGGTTGCTAATTGCCTATTTTTTTCAAAACAGTTTTTAAAATTGAAATATCATACTAAGGTGCTTAACTTCTCTTTGCTTAGAAATTATCAATATATGCTATAATTATTATGTGCAAGTTGAGTCAAAAATTGAGTGTAAGGTGAATAGAAAATGTGATATAGCCACAAATTATGCACAATAACTTTTAATGGAATATAGTGTTTAGGGGAGAATTTTTGGTTTGTGGGATTTAATAGTAGTAGGTGGAGGCAGTGCTGGGGTCGCAACCGCAATTGCAGCAGCAAGAAAAGGATGCTCAACTCTTTTAATTGAAAAAATGAACTTTTTAGGGGGACAAGCAACAGGTGGACTTGTAACTCCAATGATGAGAAACTTTAGCAACAGCAAAAACCTCACAAATGGCATTTATTCAGAAGTCCTTGAGCAACTGCAAAAAACCGGCAATTCAATTGTATATAAAGATGGAAACCCGGGCTGGTTTAATCCTATTTATATGAAATGTTTGCTGGATGATATGTGTATTGACAGCGGAGTTAAAATACTATTTGATACAACTGTAGCTGGAGTTGCAACCGGTAATGAAAGCCTAACTTCTATAACATGTTCCACAAAATCAGGTATTAAAAAATACTCTGCAAAATGCTTTGTTGATGCAACTGGCGACGCGGATTTAGCAGCAATGGCAGGTGTTCCATTTAGAGCCGGTACAAGTGAAGAAATTTTGACGTCAATAGAATCTATAGGCAAAAATAGCCAATTTCAGGCACTAAGCTTAAGGTTTATTATGGCAAATGTAGATTTACTTTCTTTTACGAGCTGGATAAAAGAAATAGATCACGAAATGAAAATGTCATCATTTTATAACACAGATGATGGACAAATAATGTTTTCTACTGCACATGTCCACGGCAAATGCGAATGGGAGCTTTCGTCTTATTTTAAACAAGCTATTAGAGAGAATATTATAGAAGATTTTGATGCGGCATATTTTCAGTTGTTTACCATACCAGGGCAAAAAAATTCAATTGCATTTAATTGCCCAAGAATTCACAACTATAAACGCTTAAATCCTTTAGATCCGGAAGATACATCTCAAGCACAACTAATAGGCAGACGCCAAATAAGAAGGTTTGCAACATTTTTTAAAAAATTCTTTATCGGATTTGAAGAGTCTTATATCTCAGAAATTGCACCAGTACTGGGGGTAAGAGACTCTAGGCGTATACTCGGTAAATATACACTAACAGAAGAAGATATAATAGCTAATAAAAAATTCCCTAATTGTGCAGCAAAATCAAACTACCCTATTGATATACATTCTCAATCCTCTGATGATATCGATGATGAGCTAGGCACCTCACAAAAAGATGATTACTACGAAATTCCACTAGAAAGCTTGTTAAATGACAAGATTAACAATTTACTCGTGGTTGGTCGTTGTATCTCTTCAACATTCAAAGCACAATCTTCTTTAAGAATTCAGCCAAACTGTTGGCAAATGGGCGAATACGCAGGTAATTATATAGCAAAAAAAATAAAAGGATAATATAAATGGCAAATAATTTATTAATAACGGCATTACTACCTCATCCACCAATAATCATACCGGATGTAGGCAAAGATAGAATAGCAGATGCTCAAGCAACAGTTGATGCAATGAAAGAAATCTCTTCTCAAATAGTTGCCTCAAATCCTGATACAATTGTTATTGTAACGCCACACTCTATTTATACAAAAGATACTTTTACCTTCTATACCCAACAAGAATTAACAAGTTCTTTTGCTAATTTTGGCGCGCCGCAGGTAGAGTTTAGTATTGAAAATGATTTTGATTTTTTAAAGGCATTAGATAGCCAAGTAAAAAACCGTACTGATTTAGCTAAAATAGGTGGCATAAAGCCAGGCACTCCATTAGATCATGGTAGCGGAGTTCCGTTATATTATTTAAAACAAGCTGGATACAAAGGTAAAGTTGTTGTTCTTAACTATTGCGCATGCGGTTCAAATGAGCATATAGAATTTGGCAAAGTATTAAGGCAAGCTATGAGCGAATGCAATAAAAAATTCGCATTTGTTGCCAGTGGTGACCTAAGTCATAAGTTAACAGAAACAGCACCTGCGGGCTTTCACCCTGAAGGCAAAAATTTTGATAAAATCTTTGTAGATAGCATCAAACAAGGTGACTATAAAAACATTATAAATATGGATGGCTTTGTAAGAAAAAGTGCAGGCGAGTGCGCTTATAATTCTATGATGATGGCCATAGGTGCGTTAAATGAAGCCCCTGATCAAAATAAAGTCTTCTCTTATGAAGGCCCTTTTGGGGTAGGGTACTTGGTTGCGACACTATAATTTAGTTATTATTCTTTTTTAAATAATTAAATTTAAAATATATTATAATAAAACTGATTAATGCTATATTTCACTAATAGCTGGCAGATAAAAAACTCAATGACTATAACCGCAAAAATAAAAAGGAGCTTATAAATGAACCCTGTCGAACTAGCAAAAATGACTGTCGAAAAATATGTGACAAAACAAGAAATTCCGGACATGCCGGAAAAAATATTTGTAGAAGTAGAACAAGCCGGAGTGTTTGTCTCTATCAAAACAGCAGATGGCGATTTAAGAGGATGCATAGGCACCATTTTTCCTACAGAAGATCATATAGGACAAGAAATTATAAATAATGCAGTCAAAGCTGCAACAAAAGATCCACGTTTTGATGAGATACAACATCATGAGCTTGAAAACTTAAACTATTCTGTTGATGTTTTGCATAAACCTGAAAGAGTTACCTCCGAAGAGGAGTTGGATCCTAAAAATTATGGAATAATCGTTGTTGCAAAAGATGGCAAGCAAGCTTTATTATTGCCTGACCTAGAAGGTATTGAGACTATTCAGCAACAACTTGCAGTTTGCAAAAGAAAAGCTGGAATTCCTATGAATGAACCTATTGCAGTGCATAGATTCAAAGCTGACAGATACTACGAATAGAGTTAAGATGGATTAATTAGCTTAATAGCTAGACTCAGATTGTTGTCCCATAAACATCATCATAAACATCATCATAAACATCTGCATAAAGTTTTGGCTGTTATTATTAGCAGTAGGTTGTCCTGAGTTGCAACCATGTCCAGGCTGACCATCCATGCCTTCGCGTTGAGCCAGATTATGTTGATTATATATTTGTTGAACTTTAGATTTTACATAGTTAGGATCTTGTTGATTCAACAGGTTACCATTAAATATTTCTTGCTTAGTTAGCTGACCATCCATATTACCAGTAGAATCTTTAAACATATTGTATGCCAGGTGTTCACCTGCACTAAATACGCCATCATTATTTAGATCCAAGTGTTGCTCTGTCACCGGCATTTCGTTAGTTTCAGTACGACCATTGCCATTTCTATCAAAAACACTTAAATAGTTTGCTGAGTGCTCTAAACCTTTTGCTATACTATATTTACCAGTATTAGGATCATATGGTGCATATGTTACTGCCTGAGAAGAACCGTATCCACTACCATAACAACTTTGATACATATTATATATACCTCCAAGTCTTTTTATACCTTTAACCTAATAGCTATACCGTAAATACTTAGATGACCATACTAGCTCTAGCTGAACTTTTCCAGACTATTTCCATACTCTGAATAGCGAGCATTAAAACTATACTTGTCCATATATTTTTTTAGATGTTTAAACCTTGTTTTTATATCCTTAATCTACCTATTTATATAAAAACACATACTTGGGTTAAATTGATATTTTTAATAAATTTTTTTTTATTTAAAGCTGCTAAAAGATCTTTGTGCAGGAGTAACGGTTAGTCTTTCCATCTTTCTTAAAAACTTGATGATTTGAGATTCATGATGTTTCATCAAAGGATCAACAAGAACTGTTATTAGCTTTAACCTTTGACCTACCCAAATATCAGTCAAAGGTCTATCACCTATCATTGCAGTTTCTTGCGGCAAAATATTGTGTTCTTTTAGAGCTTTTAGTGCAATCGATGTATTTGGCTTACGAGCTTTAGCATAAACCGGACAGCTCAACTCTTCCGCTACTTTTTCCATATAATCAAAATGAGGGTTATTGCTAAGCACCACAACTTGAAAAGTTTGTCTAACCACTTCCAGCCATTGAGCAATATCATCTTGCAATTTTCCTGATTTAGGTGGCATTAATGTATTATCCAAATCAAAAAATAGAGATGTTATCCCTTCAGCTTTTAGCTCGTCCAAATTCATATCAGTAACTTTTTCAATAATATAAGTGGGTTTTAGCCTCATTCTTTTATTCCTTGTATCTTAATATTGCCCATTTGAATTCTGTTTTCATATGTTCAGGTAAGTTTAGTTCAAGGTATACATGATGGTTTGTGTTTGCCACATCAACTTCGTTATTGCCTTTTACCATTACCATAGATTCAATAATTGTTTCTATAGCTCCACCAGGAGTTATGCATTCAACCATACTTCCTTTTTTAAGCTGATTTTTCAGCTTTACTATATATTTATTATCTTTTACATGCTCTTCTATAACACCAACAAAAGTTGCACCTGTGATGCCTTTGCTTGATTTATAGTTATAATGCTCAGTATCCGGTTTGTCCACCAAAAATCCTGTCATAAACTGTCTGTTGTTGGTTTTTGTCAGTTCGTCAAATAATTCATCTGCATTAAATTCAGAACCTTGATAATAACTATCAATAGCTTTTTTGTAGGTTTTTGCAACAATAGATGCATAGTATAAACTTTTTGTGCGTCCTTCTATTTTAAAAGAATTAACTCCGGCATTAATTAAATCAGGTATATATTTTATTAATGCCAAGTCTTTTGGATTTAAAATATAAGTTCCCCTGTCATCCTCTGTTATTTCATAATACTGACCGGGTCTATTCTCCTCTACAAGATGATAGCTCCATCTGCAAGGTTGCGTGCAGTTGCCCTTGTTGGACTTGCGCTCATTATTAGTAAAGTAGTCACTTAATAAGCATCTACCGGAATAAGACACGCATAATGAACCATGAACTAATACTTCCAGCTCAATATCCGAGACTTTTGAAGAGATGATCTCTATTTCTTTTAAAGATAATTCTCTACCTAGTATCACTCTACTAATGCCTAGATCCTGCCAGAATTTTACCGCAGAATAATTTAATGTGTTAGCCTGTGTACTTATATGTAGTGGCACATCAGGTAGTTTATTTTTTAATATTGAATAAAAGCCGGGGTCACCAAAAATAATACCGTCGGGTTTCTCATCTTGAAGGACTTCTAAAAGCGCCGGTAATTTTTCTATGTCTTCATTGTTCGCAAAAACATTAACAGTTACATATGCGCTTGCTCCCATTTGACGAGCTGTTGCTATTGCTTGTTTTATATTGTCTTGAGTTATTACATTGCCGGCCTTCATACTTCTTAGACTGAAATCGACAACTCCTAAATATACAGCATCAGCTCCGTATGCAATTGCATACTGCATCTTTTCTATATTTCCGGCCGGCATTAAAAGTTCGGCTTTACTCATTAATTCTCCAGGATATTTTTATTACTATTTACTTTAATTAAACCAATTTCGGGAATGTTTTAGATTTAGTATAGGTTCATTATACTACACTCAAATAATATTTATGGTAAAAAAGTAATAAAAAATCAAGTTTAAATTAAACAATACCTTCTTTTATTGCTTTAACGGCTGCCTGTGTTCTATCATCTACAACTAGCTTTTGAATAATATTACAAACATGAGCTTTTGCGGTATGCTCGCTTATACTTAAATCATCTGCTATTTCACTATTAGACTTGCCTTCTACAACTAACTTTAAAACCTCATATTCACGTTCGGTTAAATTTGCGTGCTCAGATTTAAAGCTCGCTCTTGATTGTGGCTTACTTTGTTGATAAAGTCCTTTTATTTTTTCCTTTATAGGCGTAGAAATTGAGGCATCCAGCCATAAAGCACCTTCTTTACAAGATTTAATTACTGTTATCAAATACTCTGTTTTTATATCTTTCATTGCATAAGCATCAGCGCCAGCTATTAGTGCTTGAATAACTTCGTTTTCATCACTATGAGAAGTTAGCACTACAACTTTTATATTATTATTATATTCTTTTATTCTTTTAGTTGCCTCAATTCCATCCATAATAGGTAATCCTATATCCATAAGCACAACATCAGGATTGAATTTTTTTGCCATATCTATTGCCATTTGACCATCTTCGGCTTCTGCTATAACATCTAGCCCCGGATACTCTTCGAAAATAGCCTTCAGGCCAACCCTTAATAGTTTATGGTCTTCTACCATCAAAAGCTTAATTTTATCCTGCATTATAAGTATCTCCCCCTACTACGGCTTAATTTTATAATAGTAACTTTCTTATAGCACTAAAATCATCGGTCAAATGGCTAAGGTGCATACTGCACATTATCTGCTTGCTATTTATACTGATCTATCAACTAAACTTTATATTTGTCTTTCTTAGCCTGCTAAAGGAGCTACAATAATTTTATATGGTTTAGGGGATAAACCTTTAAGTGTATTACTGGCATATTCAAGCGCAGGAGTCCATTTGCCATATTTTTCCACAAAAGCTTTTGCCTTTTTTGCATCTCCATCCAATTGAACTTGTATTATATCTTTTAACATATCATTTGCGACTTGAGGAAACTTTTTAGGATCTATTGAAAGCTTACCGTTTTCCTTAAAGTTAATAGCACCACGCTCAATAAAATAGTTTAACTGCATAACTTCTCTAAATCTATGAGCCTGAGTTAAATCCGGCTTGCTCAAAGGTAACTGCCTTACAGCCCAAGTTAAATATATCTGATTAGCCTGCTCTTCGGTGTACTTGTCTATATTCTGAAGATAATTAGTTGCAACTAAAGAGCCTATATCAGCTTTATTTTCTTCTATAATGTCGCCCATTCCTTGACCTAAAGACGCTTTTTTATCGTTACCTTCAAGTGTAGACATTGGGCCTAAAGAGTGAGAAAGCTCATGCCCTATGGTAAACCAATGATCAGCTTCTTTGTTATACCATTTATGCTGATCTATTTCTACAAGAGCATTTAGTATTTTTTTTCTTCGTTCAGGATCTTCTGTTCTTCTTACTTGTTTATGAAAAACATTTCTTCTACCAGAATTAAGCATTACCGAAAACTTATCATCATTAGGCAAATTCTGAGCAAGGGTAATACCGGGCCTGCAAGATGCATAATCTCCGCTTAGGTATATCAGATCAACATCAGCTAAAGTTTGTGGGATTTTTTCGCCAGGGTTTGTCATATCTATTGATTGCTTATATCTTTCGTTCATAGGCATTAAAAGGCTAAGATCTTTTAAAAATCCTTCATATTCTGCCAGTTTTTCAGATGCAGGAAGGTCAACTATCCCTACTCTAACACCTACAAAATCTTTTGCTTTTGCAACTATATTATTTTCTTTAAGTTTTTGAGCCAATTCTTTATCTGCCACAACCGCACCGCTCAATCCGTCAGCATAAGATTCTCGTCCTATTGTAAATTCCAGTGGTGAATCTTTAAGATTAGCCCACATTTGATCTGCTTTGTAGCTAAATTCCGGGTCATCAGAAACCAATGCTTGCGCTTGCATTTTTAAATAATCAGCAAAGCCTTTATGCGTTGTTTCTTTTGCTGCCAACAACAATTCTTTTGCGGCTTTATTATATTCAGCTGCATATTCAACATTATAAGGTATAGCTTCTAGTTTTTTGCCATTGCGCTTAACTACCGTGTTATTACCAAGTATTGCCGAAGCTTGTTCAATATTATTTTTTAAATAATCAATAAGCTCTTGTTTAGATAGATCTTCAGGGTAAACATTTTTACCCGGGGCAAGCTTTTTATTTTTAAATAACCTTACAGGTTTATCAGATAAACCGTCATTACCTTCTATACCTTTAAAAATATCAAATAACACCAAAGCCTTTTGGGCATGTGTGTCCCCTTTTTCAGCGGCTTGTTGCAATTGCTTTCTTGCTTCTATATTACAACTGCAGTCTTGTTTTAAGAATACTGTATCAAAGGCTTTTGCTGCTTTTACCAGATGGATTAATGCTTTTTTATTGCCATCATCTAATTGTTTATAAGCTTCTTGTGGCTTTAAAACATACTGAACACTTTGGTTATTAATAATATTATCAAGCTTTGATTCTGGTATTGCTATGCTTTTGCTGGAAAAAAAGTTTACTTGCGATATTTTGAGCTTTCCTGTTAGCTCTAAATATTCATCTATAGACTTTAATTTTTTTAATCCGGCTTGTGTTTGTGATGCAGTTTGTTTACTTGAATTACTTTTAAAATTTGTTACTTTATTATAAGCAAATGTCTTTGTAATATTCATATGTTAACATAACTTTCTAAATATTTAATTGGATTATCATATTTATTAGACTAAAAACAAAGTATTTTAAGTTTTATAATTTAAAAAATCTAGCTTTGAATCAAAAGAAATATAGCGCACTTCTATAAAAACAAAACAAAATTTTTTTTGTTAAAAGTAAAAAAAAATATTTTGTTTCAAGTGTTTATTTTAATTTGAAATATTAATTTTTATTAAATTTTTTAAGAATATCGTTTAAAAACAAAAGGAACTGGGAATAATACTTATACAATGTAATCTTTGGAGAAATTCAATGAAGAAAAAAGGGCAAGTACATATAGAAAATATATTAGTCATTTCCATGGTGCTGGGTGTATCTATCTTGGGTGTTACTATTTTTGGAGATAATCTTTCTGTATTCTTTCAAAGTAAAGAATATCCCACAGAATCATCTAAACGTGCAAGCATAACAGCTGATACTAATAAAATTAACCTAGTTAGTGAAACTATGCTCCTTGATGGCAATAATGAATTTAAAACTCCTATAGAAAAAATTGTCAGACAAAATATAATAGAAAAAAATTATATACAAACTACAGGCCCTCAAGGCAATATTTATGAAACTGTTCTGATAATGAAAGAATACCTTGATCAGCTTAAGCAAGTAGTTAGTCAAGGAAATAGTAGCGATCAGAGTGTAAAAAACTTTCTTGCAGCATTAGATAGCTACGACTCTAAAGTGAATCAGTACTTGCAATATAACGATAAAATTGTTAATCATGGCAATGATCCTATTTTAAAGCTTCTTAACGAACTAGATGTCTCTATTAATCTTGAAGCTAATGGTGAAGCAGCTCTAAATCTTCAAAGTGCTCTTTTAGATTTAACTAAAACATTGCCAAACTCTTCACTTAAAGGTTTAGTTGAGCTTTACACTTCTGATCTTATAGCTTTTGGTAAAAGTTTAGATTATCATATAGACAGTAGAATACAAAACAATATTCAAACTTTTGAGCAAAATGCTAACTTACAACAAGAAGTCGACCCTGAAAAATTAAACCCTGTAAAACTTAAGGATAATGCCGCTAAAATACTTAAGCAGGCTGCATCTTTATTAGGTGACGCAGCAACAAATATATCAAAAAACAATAATGGCATACCTACAAATGATGCTGACTTAATGGCAGGTTTAGCTGAAAGTTTACCACTGCAAAGTGCTAACAGCTGGGCAGTTAATAGCACTGATTACTGGGGCAATACTCAAGTAAAAAAATTAAACGGACAAGATGAATTTACTAATAGAGTTATTGATGGTTCTCTTACGCTATCCAATGGTATGTCTATGGCTATAGATATTAGTGAGCCCGTATCTATACCTATAATAGGTTCTTTTATAAATTTATTTATATCTAAAACACCTCCCAATATATGGGTTGATGTAGATGGCCCTAATGCTGGAGCCGGTCAAATAGGCAGTGATATATTTGGATTTGTTATAGTTGAAGATCAAATAGTGCCAATGGGATCACCGGAATCAAAGATTTCAGATAGTTCTTGCATACAAGGAGGCACTTCATCTTCTAACACTGGTTGGGGATGTACACAACAGCTTATTGATAGTACAGCAAGTAGTAAAAATTCTATAGCAACTGATACTCCATCACCAAGTGCAACACCTGTTGAAAAAGAAGAATTGAAAGAGTACCTTCAACATGTTGCAATTAATCCTGATATAAGCCAAGAAGAAAAAGAAAGTATTGCTAAGCAAGTTAAAATATATAGAAGTGGTAGTTTGCAAGAAATAGCTCCTGATTCAATGAATACTCATCAGTTATGTGGTTCAATTCAAGCAGACGTTCAAAATAGTGCCTGTCAGTTACGACCTTATCAGCCTCAGCCTCTGCCATATCCTGATAAAAGCGAATTGGCAAAGCAAGTTCCTCCAGGCTACCCACCACATTTTCCAGCTTATGACAAACCGCCCCATGGTATGCCACCTATGGATAATGCTGATGCAGATAAGTTCTTTGACTCCTTTTTTGATGAGTTTATGAACCATGAGGCGATGCAAAATGATATGATGAATCACGATATGATGATGTATTCTGAAACAACAATACAAGGTAAAGCCCCTTAATCTTAATTCATATAGATAAACAAAGGCGTTTATGAGATTCCATAATAAAGCTTTTAGCTATTATAAATACCTTCGCCAAAAATTGCGAAATCATACTTAGCAGGGTCAACCGGATCAAGCTCTAATAGATGATTTGTGATTTCCTCAGCAGCAATCCAATCGTCAGACTTTCTTTGACAAATACCCAGCCTTCTTGACACTTTAGCAACATGAGTATCTAAAGGTATTATTAATTTAGATGTGGAAATATTTTGCCATAAGTTTAAATCAACAGGTCCTTTTCTGACCATCCAGCGCAAAAACATATTTAAACGTTTGCACGCACTGCCTCTTTTTGGGTTTGGCAAAAGAAAATTTATACCTCTCATATTTTCAACTTCACCTTGCAGATAGTCTGTTAAGATGCTTACAAATTGAGTTAAAGCAGATTTTATATTTTTATCATTTGGATTGTAACCCTTTAAAAATATATCTTCAATGTTCTCATAGTCCTGCAATGCCCTGCTTAAAATTAATAATAAATAATAAATATCATCCCCAGCTGTATACCTGTGCTTGAATAGTTTAAGCTTGCTTTTTGCATCATCTGTATCTAAATTCATTATATATTCATAAGGTTTATAGTCCATAAAAGCGAGAACCGTATCGCAGCTTTCAATAATCTTTTGTCGTTTGCCGTAAGCAAGGCAAGAAGCGATAAGCCCGGCTGCTTCTATATCATTTTTATTAGTAAATTTATGACAAAACTGCACAGGATCATCTTTTATAAAATCCGCAATTTCGTATTTGACTACCAGTTTATCCAGGTATTCTTTCATATTGTTCATTATTTATTTTGTCCTTTTCTCGTAAAAAAAATCTTTTAATAATTGTGTGCACTCTTGTTCTTTAATGCCTGCAATTACGTTTAAATTACTGTTGAATATAGCTCTCATATCCATAACAGAGCCTAATGCACCATATAATAAATCTGATGCACCAAAGCACACAGTAGAAATGCGGCTGTTAATTATTGCTGTTGCGCACATTGGACAAGGTTCAAGGGTTACATACAATATTGTACCTTCCAAACGCCAGTTTTTTAAAAGCTTACACGCTTTTCTTATTGCAATTATTTCTGCATGTGCGGTGGGGTCATTTGCTGATTCTTTTTGGTTATAAGCTGTTGCAACAACCTGGTTATCCTTAACCAACACAGCTCCAACAGGCACTTCATTTAACGCATTGTGAGCTTCTGCCAGCGCTAAATTTAAATAATTATTATGTACTTCAATGTTTTTTACCATAACGACTCTATTTTTTTATTAGCTTAATAAATCTGCAATCTCTGATACTTGATCAGTATAAAGTGGCAATGTGAAAGATATTTTAAATCCTTTTTTGTTAGAAAGCTTAACTTTGCCGCCCATATTTTCTATTAAACCTTTTGTGATAAACAATCCAAGACCTGTTCCCCTTGTTGTTCTGGTTAAATTATCTTCGATTCTTGTAAATTTATCAAATAACTGTTTTAATTTATCATCAGGAATAGGGTTACACTCATTTTGTATACTAACCACAGCAAACCTTTTGTCCTGATATACTTGCAATTTAATCTCTGAATCCTCTTTAGAATATTTGTTAGCGTTGTCTATAAGATTCATAATAATTTGTTGCAGCCTGTCAGGGTCAACCCAAACATTTGGAAGATTATCAGGAATTTGTATATTTACTTGTTTTTGATTAAAGTACATAGTGCAATTTTCAATGGATTCTTTTAAATTAACTTCATCCGGGCATACTCTTAAAACTTTTGATTCAATGTCTGGTATCACAAGCAAATCTTCTACCATTCTGCTTAAGCGTTCTGTTTGTTGCTTTATAACTTTAAGAGACTTAATTTTTGTGCTTTCATCTACTTTAATATCATTTCTTAAAAGCCTTGATGTATAACCTTTGATACAGGTAAGAGGCGTTCTAAACTCATGACTTACTGTATCAATAAGATTAGACTTCATTAGGTCTAGTTTTGACAACTGTTCATTTGCAGACTGAAGATTTCTATATGACTTATTTATTTTTTTAACCATATTATTAAACTCTTTAGAAAGAAATATAACTTCGTATGGTGTAAAAACATTTCTAATAAGTCGTATTCGTCTTTTATAATTGCCTTTACCTATTGCAATAATAGCTTTAAATAATTGTTTTATACTCGTCCTAAGAGATAATGAATACCATATGCCGGAAATAATGGAAATAACAGCTGCAATAATCAAAGTAAGAATAATCTTAAAACGAGCTTTGATAATACCATAGCTAATTAACTGTTTTGGTGTAGCTACAATTATTGTCCAATCAGGTGATTTGAGTTTTAACGCAGCTTTCGGCAAGTTTTTTTGCTTACCGAAAAACATTATCTGCTCTTTATTTAGCTTATCAGGCAATTCTTTTAGAATATTATTAAAATATTCTAAATCATCATTATTTGAGAGTATTAAGTTATTATTGGAATCAATTATAAAAATATAGCGTTTGGAGCCTATTTTATTATAGAATAATTCTGTTTCCAATGTTTTAAGGTCAATTACTTCTTTAATATACTTGTTTTTATCTATTTGCTCTATAATTTCAAATTTATAAGGAGAATAAGAACTCTCGCTTGAGTAAGCCAGACCGGCATCATTAAGTAAATAAATTTCTTTAATGTCAGACGAGCTATTTTTTATATCAGATAAAAAACTTAAGATTTTATCTTTAGAATCAAAATATTTAAGGCTTTGGCTTAAGTAACTTATTGTTTTCTTTTTGTCTTTTATTTTATCAGTAATTTTTTGGTGTATATTGTCTATACTTATAGATGTTGAATATCTTAACTGGGCCCTAACGGCATGTTGATTAACATTTATAACAATCACCGCCGCAATACATAGTGGCAGCAGCACAGCTATAAAAAATAAGATTATTAATTGTTCAAATATTCTAAGTCTAAACATTTTTTTATCAATCCTTGATCCCTATCAAGGGAATTTTACGCTTGCTATGCATGTAAACTTAGCATCAAGGCGTTAGTTTATATCCAACATTTGTTACAGTATGCAAGTATTCGGGTTTTTTAGGAGAATCTTCTATTTTTTGCCTTAAACTTGCTACGTGAACTCTAACGATCCTAACATCCTCGTCCACGTCATACCCCCAAACCTCACTCAAAAGTGTAGTTAAGCTTACGGCTTGATTATTATGCTGCATAAGGCAATAAAGTATTTCAAACTCTGTTGGAGTTAGCTTTCTTACTTTTTCATTTATTTGCGCTTCCAAAGAATCCGGGAATATCTTTACATTACCCTTTTCAAGAATTTCCTGATTCTTTTGAGGTATTGGCATTGTTTCTGTACGTCTTAACAATGCCCTCATTCTTACAAGAAGCTCTTGTATGTCAAAAGGTTTTACCAGATAGTCATCCGCACCGGAATTAAAGCCTAAAATTTTATCTTCGATAGTTCCTTTTGCAGTTAATAAAATAATAGGAAGTTCTCTATGCTCTGTTAACGTCCGTAGTCTTTTACAAACTTCAAAGCCATCTAGCTTAGGCATCATTACATCTAAAATAATTAAATCATAATTATTACTTTGAATTTTCTGAAAGCCATCCAGACCATCATTAGCAGAGTCTACTTTGTAACCGCTTAATTGCAAATCCAACTGCAACCAATCTATTATTTGAGGGTCATCATCAACAATTAAGACCTTATTCATGTTTAAGCCCCAATCTATATTTCTATTATTATTTTATTTTAATAAAAAAAAGAACAAAAAAAAATAGGTTCTTTTTATAGAACCCCACTTTTAGCACATTACCAGTTTTTTGAGAAGAGTCATTATCGCTTTTATATTGCTCACCTAAAAAGTCTCAGTTTGCTCTTTTGAAGGAGCTTATCCGAAGTATATTTAGTGTGAGTTTGAAAATCTTTTTATCTCTACCTAACTTGTTCAATGAAATCTTGTCTTATCTTTTTATATCACCCACACTTATATAAAAACAAATAAATTTTTAAAAATGCTTAACTTACTAAAATAGTTAATATTTTTTAACAAAATTTCAAATGCTTTATAAAATCAAGGGTGTATATAATGTTTTAAAGACTCAACTGAATAGGCTTTAGCCAAGATAATTTTTTAGGCTTTTTATACCTCTATTATTTCTGCATAGTTTTTTCAGTTTGCTAATGGCCCTATTTTCAATTTGACGGATTCTTTCTCTAGAAACTCCGTATCTAGTACCGATCTCTTCCAAAGTTTTTTTCGTGCCATCATCATCAAGACCAAATCGCATAATTAAGACATCTCGTTCTTTTTTGCTTAATTGCCCAAGAATTTTTCTGATTTCAATAAATAAATTTTCCTGAATAACTTTTGTGTCAGGAGAATCGCTTCTGTTATCTATCAAGAAGTCACCTATTCTAGTGGCATCTTCTTTTTTATTAAGTGGGGTTTCTAAACTAATAGTAGACTGAGCTGAGCGCATTACTGCCCTTAGCTTGGATACAGGAATTTCAAGTCTTTCAGCGATTTCTTCTTTTGTAGGTTTTCTATTAAGTTCGCTTGTTAAGTCTCTTGTAACTTTTTTAATTCTACCTAATGTTTCAATCATATGAACAGGTAGTCTTATTGTTCGAGATTTATCAGCAATACCTCGAGTAATAGCCTGCTGAATCCACCAGGTAGCATAAGTACTAAATTTATAGCCTTTTGTATAGTCAAATTTCTCTGCCGCACGCATGAGCCCCATGTTGCCTTCTTGGATTAAGTCAAGAAAGGATAAACCTCTACCTATATATTTTTTTGCAATACTTACAACCAACCTTAAATTAGCGTTAACTAATTTTTCTTTAGCTACCTTGCTGTTGTGTTCTCTTATTTGTTTTGCAATTTCTATTTCTTGTTCAGAGGTTAAAAGAGGAACTTTACCGATTTGCTGCAAATAAATTTTTACTGTATCATCCGAGTGTGCAATCTGGCGTTCGTTAGCGACTGTTTGAGGAGTCGATTCTTCTTCTTCGTTAATTATCTCAATAGCTTGATCTATATCAAAATTTTCGTCAGATGATTCTTCTTCCTCCAGCAATGCATCATCTTTTTTTTCTTCTTCTGCATCACCAAAGAATTTTTTTTGCACTTTTACAGTTTCTTCTTCTAAAACTTCTTCGCCGAAACTATTTTTTCCCACTTTCACCAACTCTTCTTTTCTAATAGATGACATATAAAAAACTCCACATTATTATACTAGCGTATTATTCATATTATGTATATCATTTTTTTGATATATTTTTCATTTTTTATACTACGCGTTAATTTGCTTTTTTAAAATTCTCTGTCTTACTACTTCAAAGATACTAATACTTGCAGCATTAGACACGTTAAGAGAATTTATCTTACCCAGGATAGGTATTTTAATTAATTCATCGCAATTTTTTTTAACGATTTGGCTAATACCTTTTCCCTCACCTCCAAAAATCAAAACTGTTTTTTCTGCATAGTCGGTATTAAAATAATGTGTATAGCCTGATCCTTCCGCGCCATAGATCCAAAAGCCGTCATCTTTTAACTTTTTAATAGTATCCGTCAGATTGGTAACTCTAACAATGGGTATATATTCAACAGCTCCGGTGCTTACTTTTTCGACCAATGGTGTCACGCTTGCTGATCGTCTTTTAGGAATCATTATAGCATCAGCACCTGCAACCTCTGCTGTTCTTATTATTGCCCCCAAGTTGTGCGGGTCTTCTATGCTATCAAGCATTATTATAAGTTGCGGCTCTTCTTTTTTTGATAATTTTTTTCTTATATCATCCAACTCGGCATACTCTATATCTGCAACAAGAGCGATAACACCTTGGTGATTACCTTGCACCATAGTATTTAATTTTTCTTTTGGGACTTCTTGAAGTAAAATACTGTTTTCTTTTGCTGAGCTTATTATTTTTTTTATTTTATTATCTTGCTTAACGCCTTTGGCTACAAGGATTTTATTTATTTTGCGTTTGCTTGTCTCTAATAATTCTTCCACTGGATTTCTTCCGTAGACCAGCCCTTGTTCTTCCATCTTTTAATACCTTTCTTTTTATAAGTCTATTTCTTACTTAATTCTACTAATAAAATTTTTTTGGTAAAATAAAAAAAAAATCTATAATACTTAAATAGGGCAGGCTAGCTTTTATTTATACATTAAGGAATAATATATGAATCAACAAATCTGGGTAAGAGCCATAAGAGGTGCTATATCCGTAGATGCAAACACAAAAGAATCTATAGCAAATGCTACTGCTGAGCTTTTGAGCAAAATTCTTAAAAAAAATAATTTAACTAAAGAAAATGTTGAGTCTGCTATATTCTCTTTGACTCATGACCTAAACGCTGACTTTCCGGCCAGCTCTGCAAGAATTAAGCTGGGCTGGGATGATGTTTCTATGATTTGTACTCAAGAAGTACCTGTGCCAGGTAGCCTACCAATGTGTTTAAGGGTTATGCTTAGTGTTTATACCAATTTATCCAAAAGTCAAGTACGGCATGTGTATTTGGGTGATGCGGCAAAGCTACGCCCAGACTTGAATTAAAGTAAGTGTAAAAATGAATCACCCCGACCCAAGGGTACGGGGTATCTAAGGGAGACCTTCGAATAACTTAAGCTGCCCTCTATAAAGTTTTTCATACTTTTTACCTTGATT
>JANQFW010000012.1 GCA_028277625.1 Candidatus Gastranaerophilales bacterium
AAAAAATTAAAATAATAAATTATATAAAAAAGTGGTATTATGAAATTAAAGGCAAATTTTTTAGGAGAAGGCAAAGGTGACAGAAAAAATTAGGATTTACGATATAGCAAAGAAATTGAAATTACCCAATAAGGTAATAATTGATCTTTTAGATGAAAAGTTGAATATTAAAGTAAAATCACATGCAAGTACAATAAGTCAAGCAGAATCAGATAAGTTAATGGGCTTAATGGGTAAATCCTACGACGAAAAGACAAAAGCAAAACCTGCAGAAAGTGATAAGCCTCAGCCTACAGAAAAAAAAGAAGAGCCTGTACAAGCACAAGAATTCAAAAAATCTCCTGAAACGCCTAAATACCCACAAAAACAAGATAGACCTGTCATCGAACACAGAAAACAGCAAGCTTACGATCATCGTGAAGCTAAAGATAGAAGACCTTTTCCTGATAGAAATAAAGAAAAGCCTTCTTCTGAATATAATAATACACAACAAGATAAAAAAACTGATAAAAGACAAGGTGGTTATAGGCCTGAGGGAAAATCTGGTAATAGACAACAACAAGGTGGCTATAGACCTGACAGAAGACCTGATAATAAACAACAAGGGGGTCATAGCCCTGAAGGAAGACCTAACAACAGGCATCAAGGTGGCTATAGACCTGACAGAAGACCTGATAATAAACAACAAGGGGGTCATAACCCTGAAGGGAGACCTGATAACAGGTATCAAGGTGGCTATAGACCTGACGGTAGTCCTGGCAACAGACAGCAGGGTGGCTATAGACCTGATGGAAGATCTGGCAATAGACAGCAGGGTGGTTATAGGCCTGGAACTGATAACAGAACAGATGGTAGAAACCCAAATGTAAAAAAAGTAATAGATCAAAATTTAAAATTAGCTAAACAGGGTATGCCAACAAAGACTGATAAAGGTCAACACCGTTTTCCTCCGAGAGCGGACAATAAAGTTGACGTAGTAAGGAAAGTTGAAGGAGGACGTCCTGACAACAAATTCCAAAAAACTGATAGGCCTTTTAACAAAAAGCCTATGCCTGGTGCCCAGCAACAAACTCCAGATGTGGCAAAAACTGCACCTGTAAAGAAAGATTTTGGAAGAAAAAAAGATAAATATAAAGGCAAACCTGATACGCTTACTAAAGAAGAAAAATTAGAAAGAACAAAAGCTTTACAGGAAAAAATAAAGAAAAAGAAAAAATCTGCTAAAGATGAACTAGAAGCTCAAAAAGTAACAGAATTATTTGTAGATAAACCAATGACTGTTGGAGAATTAGCCGAAAAATTAAATATGAGCGTGGCAGAAGTTGTAAAACAAGTAATGTTATCAGGTGTTCTTGCCACAGTTAACCAGGTTATTGATATATCTACAATAAAAGCTGTCTCAGAAAAACTTGAGTTTACTGTTATTGACAAACAAAGAGAAGAATCTACTGTTGAAGGCACTGAGCAAGAAATTAAAGAAGAAGTTAAAATTGATGAAACAAAACTCTTACCAAGAGCTCCTGTTGTAACTATAATGGGACACGTTGATCACGGTAAAACAACATTGCTTGATGCAATTAGGGCGTCTAAGCATAAAATTGTAAGTACAGAGGTTGGTGGCATTACACAATCTATAGGAGCATATACTGTCGATATAGATGAGAAAAAAATCGTATTTATAGATACTCCCGGTCACGAAGCTTTTACTGCTATGAGGGCACGAGGAGCCAGGGTTACAGATATTGCTATTTTAGTAGTGGCAGCAGATGATGGTATAATGCCACAAACTATTGAAGCTATAAACCATGCTAAAGCTGCTAAGGTGCCTATTATTATAGCTGTTAACAAAATTGATAAGCCTGAAGCTGATCCAGATAGAGTATTACAGCAATTAACAGAATATAGCTTAGTTCCTGAAAAATGGGGAGGCGATACTATTTGTGTAATGGTTAGTGCGCTACAGGGAACAAATTTAGATGAATTGTTAGAATATATTTTACTAGTTGCAGAAATGGAAGAATTAAAGGCTGATCCAACAACTAGTGCAACCGGTGTAATTATAGAAGCTAAGCTTGATAAAGGAAAAGGCGCTGTAGCTAGCCTTCTTGTTCAATCAGGTACTTTAAAAATTGGTGATCATATAATAGCAGGCAGTATTGGCGGAAAAGTTCGAGCTTTAATTAGTGATACTGGAGAAAGAATTGAAAAAGCCGGTCCAAGTACACCAGTAGAAATATTAGGATTTTCTGAAGTTCCTCAGTCTGGCGATAAATTTGAATCATTTAAAACTGACAAAGAATCTAAAATATTATTAGACCAAAGAAAAGAGCAAGAAAGAAGCTCCAGACTAGAGTCAATGGCTCCTGTTCAGGTTAAAAAAGAAACTATTAAAGATGATGAATTAGAGCAAAAAGAACTTAATATTATTATTAAATCTAATACTCATGGTTCTGCTGAAGCTGTAAGTGGTGCATTAAATCAATTAAAGTCTAAGCAAGTGCTTGTTAATATTATTCATATTGGAATTGGTGATATTTCTGAAGCTGACGTTATGTTGGCAGCGGCCAGTAATGCGACTATAATCGGTTTTAGCGTAAAAGAAGATCAAAATGCTGTAAGAATAGCAACTGAAAAAGATGTTTTGATTAGAAAATATGGCATTATTTATCAAATTCTTGAAGACATTGAAAAAACAATGCTTGGATTGCTTAAGCCTGAAATGAAAGAAGTTGAAATAGGAAAGGCTGAAGTAAGACAAATATTTACCATAGGTAAGACAGTTAAAATTGCCGGCTGTTATGTTTTAGAAGGAAAAATTATTAGAAATAAAACAGCCAGTGTAATCAGAAATGGAAAAGAACTTTATAAAGGAACCATAAGCCAATTAAAACGATTTAAAGATGATGTTAAAGAAGTTGCTCAAGGTTACGAGTGTGGTATTTCTTTTAGCAAGTTCAATGACTTTGAAGAAGGCGATATTATTAATGTAATGTCTATGGAAGAAATAGAAAGAGAAACACTTGTTTAGCCTTAAAGTTATTTAATCTTAATGAAACTTTTTAATATTTATTAATGTCTTTATTTGATGGCAGTTCTATAGCAGTAGATAAAACAAGAAATGTTGTATTATTTTAAAATGGGAGTAATGACCATGGTTTCTAGGATAGATCGTGTTAGAAAAACATTAATGAAAGAATTAAGTGACATAATTCACAGAAATGTGAAGGATCCTAGAATTTCTGGGGTTGTCTCAATAACAGATATAGAACTTTCTCAAGATTGTAGGTATGCAAAGGTTTATATAAGCGTATACGGCTCAGAAGAACAGCAAACTAATACAATGGAAGCATTACAGGATTCTGCACATCAAATGCAAAACTTAGTAAATAAAAGAATAAGACTAAGATATACTCCTGAATTAGAATTTAAAATGGACAATTCTTTAGAAAGAGGAACCAGGTTAACAGAGTTGCTCAACAAAATTTCTAAAGGTGAATTATAGATTAAGGATTTCTAGCTTTGTTTGGTATTTTAAATATAAATAAACCAAAAAATTTTACATCTCATGATGTTGTAAATAAATTAAGAAAAATTTTAAATATAAAAAAAATTGGACATACTGGAACTTTGGATCCTTTGGCAACAGGGGTTCTTCCTGTTTGTATAGGTAAAGCCACAAAATTAATACAATATTTTGAAACAAACAAGTCTTATAGAGCATATATAAAACTAGGGCAAACAACAGATACTTATGATATTGAGGGTAAAATACTAAGCACTCAAAAAGTTAAATATAACTTGCCTGGAATAACTAATAATCTTGATAAATTTTTAGGAGAAATAGAGCAGACTCCTCCAATGTACTCATCGGTTCACTATAAAGGAAAACGATTATATGAATACGCACGTGCTAATCAAATAATAGAGGACATTCCAACCAGAAAAATAACGATTTCTTCAATAAAACTTATAGGCGTAGAATCAAATGATACGGATAACCCTATAATCATTTTAGATATAGACTGTTCAGGCGGAACTTATATTCGCTCTATTGCCCATGACCTTGGTGAAATGATAGGATGCGGAGCTTGTTTAAATAATTTAATCAGAACACAATCTGGAACCTTTAAAATTAATAAAAGTTACTCTCTTGAGCAAATTGAGGAGTTTAAAAATACTAATCGTCTTGAAGAATTTATAATAAAACCTACAAATATTTTAAGTCTGCCTGAGTACAAAATAAACGAAAGCGAGTCTGAGAAAATCAAAACAGGACAATTTATAGAACCTTTAGAGGCTTTAAGTTTACCTGAAGATAGTAGAATACAATTAATTAAAGGCGGAAAACTTTTTGCTATAGCTAAATATAAAGATAAAAAAATATGCCCTACAAATGTATTTACTTAAATAAATAAAAAATAATTTTTATACACAAAACGTCATTTATTGTTGATGGATTTTTTTGATTAAACTATTATTGATAATAAACAAATTTTTTTAGCTTGGAGTTTTTATGATATTTAAATATGTTCTTATTTCTGTTTTATTACTATTATTAGGCTTAACTGGGGTTTGTCTAACAAACTCACGCTCCAAGCTTTCTACAACTCATAAAGATGTTGTTTATATTTACTTTGGAAAAACTATACAGAATAAATTGACAATTGAGCCACAACCGGTAAAAAGAGAAATCTGGAGCAATAAATCTATTATATTTGCAGTTATTGAAGAATTATTAAAGGGACCTAGATCCAAAGAAAAAGAAGAAAATTTTTTTACAGAAATACCTTCTTCAACCCGGCTTATTGAGGTAAGAGAGAGCCCTGAGAATATAATTATTAATTTATCAAAAGAGTTTGAAACAGGCGGTGGTTCTGAGACTATGATCTATAGGCTTAAACAAGTTGCTTATACAATTCTTGAGATAGAAAATGAAAAGCCTGTATTTTTAGAATTGGATGGAGAAAAGATTAAGTATATTAGTGGAGAAGGTGTTGAAGTACCTCAGCCTCTTGAGAAAGATTATTTTAATCAAAAAGGACTTTAATTCTATAGGGCAATCTTGAATTTAATTGACGAGTAGTATAATAAATTCATTGTATATCTTTGTATCCAATACTTTTAAAACAAAATAAAATAATTTTATAAAAAAATACAGTGTTAATTAAACTGTCTTTTAATATATACTATTAAATAGAAGAATAAGAAAAGGATAAAAGAAGTAATGAATTCAATTCAAACAACTAAGTTAATGATTGGTGAAAAGGAAATCACCATTGAAACCGGAAGAATTGCCAGGAGTGCTGGTGGTGCTGTAACTGTCAGATGCGAAGACACTATTGTCATGGTTACCGCTACAGCAAGCGAAGAGCCTAGACCTGGTATTGACTTTTTCCCTTTGCTGGTTGACTATGAAGAAAAAATGTCATGTGTTGGCAAGATACCAGGGAGCTTTTTAAGAAAAGAAGGTAGGCCTTCTGATAAAGCAACTTTGATATGTAGGCTTATTGATAGACCTATTAGACCTTTATTTCCTAAAGGATATAGAAATGATGTTCAAATTGTAGCATCTGTCTTAAGTTCAGATTCTCAATATCAACCGGATATGCTGGCTATGCTCGGCGCATCAACGGCTTTAGGCATTGCAGGTATTCCTTTTGAGGGACCTATTGGTGCTGTT
Source organism: Candidatus Gastranaerophilales bacterium (assembly GCA_028277625.1). Taxonomy (GTDB): domain Bacteria; phylum Cyanobacteriota; class Vampirovibrionia; order Gastranaerophilales; family JANQFW01; genus JANQFW01. The sequence continues at coordinate 5,681 of JANQFW010000012.1, forward strand.
AGACTTTCAAGAAGAGATGGAAAATTTATTGTAAATCCAACATATAGCGAAGCTGACGAAAGTGATCTTGATATAGTTGTTTCAGGAACAGAAGATTCTATATTAATGATAGAAGCAGGATGTAAGTATGTTACCGAAGCTGATATATTAGAAGCTGCAGCTTTTGCTCAAGAAGAAATTAAAAAACAAGTTCAAATGCAAAAAGACTTTTGCGTGCAATGTGAAGTTGAAAAAGAAATATTTGTTAATCCACATGATACATCTGAACTTAAGTCTTTTATAGAAGACATAGCTAAAGGTTCTTTTAATGAAGCTTATCATATATTTGATAGAGCAGAGAGAAAAGCAAAATTAAAAGAAATAAAAGAAACAATTAGTGAAAAAATAGAAGAACTAGAAGAAGATCACCCTATTGCGCAGCTACTAGAATCTTCAGACTTAAAATTTGTAAACGAAGTGTCTAAAGAAGTTGAAAAGGCTGTAATGAGAGATATTGTTATAAACGAAGGTATTAGAGCTGACGGCAGAAAATATGACGAAATCAGACCAATTAAATGTGAAGTTGGCTTCTTGCCAAGAACTCACGGTTCGGCGTTGTTTACAAGAGGAAACACACAGGCGCTATCTGTTACAACTTTAGGTTCTCCAGGAGAATCTCAGGAGCTAGATGGTGTAGATCCTCAAAAAGAAAAGAAATATATCCACCATTATAGTTTCCCTGGATATTCTGTTGGAGAAGTTAAGCCAATGAGAGGCGCAGGGCGTAGAGAAATTGGACATGGCGCTTTAGCAGAAAGAGCTATACTTCCTTCTTTACCTGATAAAGAGGTCTTTCCTTATACAATCAGAGTTAACTCTGATGTAGTTGAGTCTAATGGATCTACAAGCATGGCAAGTACTTGCGGAAGCAGTTTGTCATTAATGGATGCCGGTGTTCCAGTAAAAGAAGTTATTGGCGGTGTTGCAATGGGATTGATAAAAGAAGGCGATAATGTTGCAATACTTACAGATATTCAGGGTATAGAAGACTTTTTAGGCGATATGGACTTTAAGGTAACAGGTAATAAAACTGGTATTACAGCGCTTCAAATGGATATTAAAATCAAAGGTATTTCGATGGAAATATTAAAAAATGCATTAGAAGCTGCTAGATTTGGAAGAATCTTCATTATTGATAAAATGATAGAAGCTATTCCAGCTCCAAGACCTGAACTTTCACCTTATGCTCCAAGAATTGAAACAATGCAAATTGATGTGGATTCAATTGGTGCTGTAATCGGACCTGGCGGTAAAATGATCAGAAGTATTATAGAAGAAACAGGTGCTACTATTGATATTGAAGATGATGGTACTGTACTTATAACTTGTAATGATGGCCCTTCTACAGAAAAAGCTATTAAGCGTATCAAAGAATTAACATTAAAAATAGAAGAAGGTCTTGTTGTAAAAGGTAAAGTATGTAGAACTATTCCAATAGGCGCATTTGTAGAACTACCTGGCGGAAAAGATGGAATGATTCATATTTCTCAGTTGGCAAAACGTAGAGTTGCCAAGGTTGAAGATGTTGTGAATGTAGGAGATGAAGTTGTTGTTAAAGTAACTGCTGTTGACGATAAAGGCAGAATCAATCTTACACTTAAGGGTGTTACTGAAAAAGAAATGATGCGGATTGAAGATTAATCCCAAAAAACTCATAACGCAAAAAAATCGGGCGCTAAATACGCCTGATTTTTTATAAGTATTAAAAAAATTAACGCCCCTTGACAACTGCAGTTTTGATAACCTGTGATCCTCACACAGGTGGGTGTCCCCCCGGATAAATTTCCGTTTCCTAATACTAGTTAGGTTTACGTCATTATCACTTAGAGATAGAACTCCCTTTTAAGTAAAATGTAGGATCAAAACGAAACAGTCGTACAAGGAGCATTAATTTTATTATTGCATATTTTTCTTAAATTTTCTAGAGACCTGTGCTTTGTTAGAAGAAATCATAATATCTTATTTAGTAATGCTTACTTATTATTTAACGATGCTGTTGAAATTCTTACACAATTGCCTCTTCTCTTTGATACAAAGTCACCGTCTAATAAAATAGGACCACCAAGTGTATTATCAGGAATGTTTATATCAGAGGACACTTTAAAATCATTTGAGTCAGCCATTGCTTTACCACCTGGACCTAGTAAGTTGATTGCCCTCTTTTTAACTTCTTCATCAAAATTCATACCCATTTTTTTAGTTACTTTTTTTACTCCACCTACTAGAGGGCCAGTTAAAATAAACTCATTTGTTCCTTTTGCAGCTTCAATTTGTGCTATTTGAGCAACAGCGTCAAGATAGACATTTACTGCATTGTTAGAAGCTTTATTGTGCTGTTCTTGAGTTACATTTTTTAAAGTCAACTTTACCTTATCATCTTGCGCTTTTTTTTCATTAAATAATTTTGTTTTTATAAGGTTTTGGGCTTCGTTAGACTTTTTATCCAAAATTAACGGATATTGTGTAACAAGCTTAGCATTTCCCAATCCAAGAAGAGTATTTATCTTACTTTGATCTAACCTTAACGCTTCAGCGTAATTACTTATTAAAGCAGGAACAGAAGCACCCTCTTTCTCTACGGATCCTTCATTTTTTAACCCTCTTACATGCCCTAACTCTGTAGTTACAACTATTATATCATCAGGGGCATCTGGATTTTTAGAATCTCCATTAACAACCTTTAAAGATGAAACTCCGCAGCCGCCACCAGTCATACAAACTGTTGCTTTTAATCCACTATAAATCCTTCCTTCTTGACTTGCTAAAGTTTTTGCCACATAAGCTGTTGCTCCAGCCATATCATTAAGAGCGAGAAGATTAAATTCATTAGCTTTATCTACACCCTTTACATTCTTCACTTCATTAAAATTAACATCTTTAAGAGGTTTATTGTTTTCATCTTTTAAGTTAGGTAATACTTTAGCTTTATTATTAACAGTAGCACCGGGGACAAAAAGAGCAATTCCTTTTAATTTTTTATCATTTCCTATTAATTCTTTTAGTTTATTTTTTACTTTATTATTATTAATAAAATCTTCTATCCTTGCTTTAAGGCCATTTATATAATCATTTGAACTTTTTATACCATTGGGGCAAACCTTTGTATGAAATTTTTCTATACCGCAGCTTGAAATAAGTTTATCTCCATTATTTTTAAAAATTGTTATTTTTAAGCTTCCTTTTCTAGGATCACTAGCCCCTGAATCAATAGCTAATTTATACCCAAAACCTATTTTTGCGCTATGACTTCTGTTTACTAGCATATTTTTTCTCTCCAACTTTCTTCTTTAATATCTTTCTATTATTATTTTCTGAAAAAAGAATTGAAATTAAAGCATTTAAATACAATTTAAAAATTTTCTTTATTTTTAAAAAAGCTTATTAACTCACAAGAAGCGAAATAGCTTATATTTCCTTATTGTAAAAGTATAAAGTTCAAGATAAATATTTATCCTTTACTAAATTAACTTCATATCAACTAAAACTGAACACTCTTATACTAAGTTCCTAAACACGATTTGTTGCTATTATATTTTTTTGATTTTACAAAATGTAATAAAAAGCAAGGTTAAAACCCTGCCTTTTATTATTTATTATTTTTTTATATTAATCTTGTCTTCTTGCAACTGTTGAACCAACTTGATGTAGCCTTAAGAAGTTAGTTCTTCCAGGTATCAAGTAAAATTGGCCGCCAGTTATTATAATTTTATCACCTACATTTAAAAATGTTCTTTGAATAAGGCATTCATCTAAGCCTTTTAACTCATCTTCACTAAAGTTCATATTGCAATCGAAGTGCAGAGGGAAAACGCCCCATAATAAATTAAGTCTTCTACAAACTTTTTCTTCGTTAGAAATAGCTATGATAGGTACTGAAGGCTTAGCTTTTGAAAGCATTCTTGCTGTAAAGCCTGTTTTAGTAAATGCAACTATTGCTTTTGTATCAACTTCAGAAAGCATTCTAATAACAGCTGTTGATATAGCTTGAGAATCCATATCATAAACTTCTTTTGGTTTTATAAATCTATTGGCATTATATAAAGAACTATTTTCTACATTATCAGAGATAGCTCTCATCATTCCTACAGCTTTATAAGGGAATTTGCCTACAGCAGTTTCTCCCGATAACATAACTGCATCAGTGCCATCCATAATAGCATTAGCAATATCACTTGTTTCTGCACGAGTTGGTGTTGGCTGAGTTATCATTGTTTCTAACATTTGTGTTGCTGTTATAACTTCTTTTCTTTGCGCGTTAGCTTCTGTAATAATTCTTTTTTGTACAATAGGAACTTTTTCAGGAGAAATTTCTATACCTAAGTCGCCTCTTGCAACCATTACACCATCAGATGCAACAATAATTGAATTCATATTATCAACGGCTTGAGGTTTTTCTATTTTTGCAATAATTGGAATATCACCGCCAAATTCACTAATATATTTTTTAGCTTTTATAATATCTTCTCTTGCTCTTACAAAAGAAAGCGCAAGGAAATCAACTTCATTTTCTACTGCAAACTTAATATATTCAACGTCTCTTTCTGTTACAGCCGAGAGACTTGCTGTTGTGCCAGGTATATTTAAACCTTTTCTTTTCTTTAAAATACCACCGTTTATAACTTTAGCAGTTATAACATCATTTGTTTTTGATTTAACTTGAATTTCAAGTTTACCATCATCTAAAAGAATCATATCACCTGGCTCAACATCATCAACAATGCCAGAATAATCAACAGGAATAAGTTCTGGATCTTCTTGTTCCATACCTGGCTTTAATTGAACAAATTCACCATCAACTAACTCTTTATCTTCTACTAGGTTACCTACTCGAATTTTAGGGCCTTGTAAGTCTAATAAAATAGGAATATGCATGTTTAACTCTTTTGCAACTTCTCTTATTAAAACAATTCTGTTTTTATGAAGTTCTGGGGTTTCATGAGAAGAGTTTATTCTTATTATTCTAACACCTGTCTTTATAAGCTTTATTATTTGTTCTCTTTCACTGGTTGCTGGCCCTAGCGTGGCTATAACCTTTGTTTTTATTAATGGTTCCATTATTTTCTCTCCGCTTTAAATAAACATCAAAATTTAAAAACTAAATCTAATTATTAGTTTAAAACAAACATTTTCACATGATAATAGTTTATTAACAGCTTATAACAAAAACTTTCAAGCTTTAAATCTTTTTACATTTTTCCAGATAAGAAAATATACATTGATTATAGTAATCCTTAATCTGCATTAAAAAATTTTATCTTTCTTAAGTTAAATAAAGTTTTGCTAATTCACTAAATTTCAGCCCCGATCTTTCCTCAGAGAGCACTGTATCTACTCTACTTGCCAATTTACGCAAAATTGTTCTTCCTTTATTAAGGGCTTATTACAGCTTGATCAGAAAAACCATTTAAACTTGAAAGAGTTCCTCTTCCTTTTGGCTTTTTAAATAAAAGCTCATTTCCATTAATGCGTGCCGTTTTTATAGGATTAGAATCTTGTTTATTGATAACAATCTTTCCACCTTCCAGAACTTTTTGGGTATCTCCTGATGCTGCAAAAACTTTTACGACTTTTCCATTAAAATATTCTCTAACAACGTCTCCTCTAAAGTATTTTGTTTCAATTTTTAATCTATTAATACCAGGATAGTTATCTGGATAGATAGTTTTAACATCTTGCTTTTTTACAAATATTTTTTCAGTTCTTCCATCAGAATATTTTTTTACAATGTCTCCATTATTACCAAATTGCGTTTTACTTATTAACTCATGCCCTTCAGGGTATTTAAATTTGACATCTCTTGTTCTTGCGTATTCTGTTTTAACTACCCCGTCCGCAAATCTTGCAGTATAAGCAACTGGTATTCCTTGTCTTTTAAAATCATCTCTAACAAGATGATGCAGAGGCTGTTCCTGTCTTCTATAACCCTTTCCATTAACATTTGGTCTCTGCCCTCTCCTTTGATGTCTGTGATGAATAATTAGTAGATAAATTAATGACTGAATTTAATCGAAAGCTAAAGTGTGTTCAATGATTGACTTATTAATGATGATATCACCAGAATAGAATGAATTTGCGACTTTATAGGCAGTAGTTTTTAATCTATCCTTAAGAGCTTCTATGATTGTATATGAGATAAAGCAGCCAAAAATGTAAATTTCCTGAGCCTTTATTGTATGTTGTTGACAGCGATCTAAGCCAATACAGGTCTTTAAAAATCTAAAAGT
>JANQFW010000056.1 GCA_028277625.1 Candidatus Gastranaerophilales bacterium
ATTTATTAATATAAAAAATATTTAATATAGCAATTTTGCATTATTGTTTGTTTTTATATAGATAAGCAAGTTCTTATTTGAGAGAATTTTGAGAGAGAAAAAAATAGTTTTGAAAACAAGTGAATAGAGAGAATTAGAGTAAATAACATTTACCAGGGCTTTAACGCGCAAGACTGGATAAGAGACGAAGAGGAGAGTATTTAATGATTAATATTTCTACGGGTATCCCCTCGAAACAGATAAATAAAAATATTGGGGGCAAAAATAATACTATTAATAATATTAATACTAAAAATTTGAATGCATTTATCGGGCCTCAAAAAAATGTATTTAAGCCAACTATAAATATTAGCGACTTATTTGGTAATGGAAGCTCCTCGTCTATTGGCAGTCCTTCCAGTACAGGTAGCACTCCAAATATCAATGTAGGAGCACCTTCTACTATTAATGTTAATGGACCTTCAACTATAAATATTGGAGATATTTCTAAACTTGGAAGTAATAACTCTGCTAATACTAGTAATACTAATGGTTCACCACAACAATCAAGCTCTGGTAAATCACCAGATATTAATATTATTATAAATTTATTATGTTCTTGCTTAAATGGCAAAGGTCAAAGTACTAACACTGGCTCCACCACTAAGAGCACTACGCCTGCAAGAACTATCAGAAGACCAAGAAGAAAACCTCAAAGTCCGTTACTAAAAAATCTTAGTCCTGCAGACAGAAAGCTTGCAAGAGGGCTAGACCTAAAAGCTAAGGGACCGGACGGTAAACCTAAATATCTTATAGGAACTGGTAAAGATGGTAAAGATCGTTTATATCAACAAAAAGAACCAGGAAAATATAGACCTGTTGGAAGTGCACCAGACGGCAGTAGAAAATTAAAACCAAAAAATATTACGACTGATCAACACGGCGTATCAAAAGCTGGCTCTGGTTCTAAAACAAATTCACCATTAATACTTGATACAAACAAAGATGGTAAAGTTAGTGCTCAACATGGTATTGGTGTTGATGTGAATGGAGATGGTAGAGCTGACGGTGCAGCTGTTGGCGGGGATAAAATGCTTACAATGGGCGATAGAAATGGCAACGGTAAAATTGATGGGACTGAAGTATTTGGGAATAAAACAGTAGATCCGTTTACAAATAAAGCAGTTAATGCAAGAAATGGATTTGAAGCACTTAAAAAAGTTGCTCTTAGTGCTCAACAGGCTACCGGACAAAAAGTAATAGATGCAAATGGTAAAGTTAATGTGCAAAAGCTTAGTCAAGCTCTTAAATCAGCCGGAAAGGGTGAATTAGGTATGATTAGTGGCAATAACACTACCAGGCCAGAAGCTCTTGGTGATGTTGCTTCTATCAATACACAAGGTTATAAAGAACAAGCTGCTACGGGTAATGTGCAGCACAGACAACTTGGATCTTATACTGATACCCAAGGCGCTCAACACAAAGTTAATGATGTTTGGTTCAAAAACGCTTAAATAATTAATAAACAACGTGCTTAATTTATATAAAGTCCTCCTATTTGGGAGGGCTTTTTTTTTATCTTTATGCCATCTCAGTGCCTTTTTAACCCTATCAAAAAATTTTTTTATTCTAGAGTTAGTATATATTTTTATTTTTTTAAATATAGCAATTTTTTATAATTATTTGTTTTTATATATATAGTAAGAGATATCATTGAAAAAACTATGACGTATATTAAATCAGAGATATTTTGCTTTAAAAAAGCATGACTACAGAGACAATTTGCTTAGAGAGAAAAATTTAAAAAATTAAAATTTAATATAATGAATAATTTTTTTAGCAAAAAAGTTATTTTTAAAGAGAAGACTTAAAACAGTAACTTAAAAGAGATTTTAAAGAGAGAAAGAGAAGACGTAGAGGAGAGATAAATGACGATTTCTATGGGGTCACTATCTAAGCTGTTTTCAACTCAGCAAAATTCAGCATTGCAGCAATTAAATAACCTTAAACAAGATAATCAAAATCTTGGCGGCACTAATATTTTTCAATCGAATAATAAACTTGGCAGTTCACTAAGTTCATTATTTCAAAATCAATTAAATCAAAATTTTGGCAGATCTAATGTTGCTCAGTCAAATAATAGTATCGGAGATGCATTAAGCTCACTATTCCAAAATCAAATGAACCAAAATTTTGGTGGATCTAATGTAACTCAGTCTAATAATAGTCTTGGCAGTTCACTAAGTTCATTATTTCAAAATCAAATGAATCAAAACTTTGGCGGAGAGAACATTGCTCAAACCAATAATAGCATTGGAGGTTCATCAACTCAAAGTCAATCAAACCAAAATATTGGTGGATCTAATGTAACTCAGTCAAATAATAATATAAGCCTTGGTAATGGTTTTGACTGGAATTCCTTATTTGGTGGAACCGGTGGAACAGGCGGAACTGGTGGAACTGGCGGATCAGGCGGAACCGGTGGAACAGGCGGAACCGGCGGAACTGGTGGAACTGGTGGAACCAATAATAACCCACCTCCAACCACGTCAGGTTATAGTCCGTTAATAGACAAACTTACCGGAGATGAAAAAGAATATGCACTAAGCAACGACTTAACAGGAGATGCTAGAAATGGTGTGCCTGAATATCTTATTGCAGAAGGAAAAGATGATAATAGATATCACTTATACAAGCATGATGAAGGTGATGAATACAATACTGTTGTAGAAGTCGCAGATGGCAATAACGAATTAGAAATAGATGATGGTGTTGTTGGTACTGATAGCTACGGCGTATCAACCGTAAATGGAGACTATGACACCAGCTCACCAATAATACTAGATACCAATAAAGATGGTATAGTTAGTGCGCAACAAGGTCGAGGCGTTGATATAAACGGCGATGGCAAAGCGGACGGTGCGGCTACTGGCGGGGATAAAATGCTCACAATGGGCGATGTAAATAAAAATGGCAAAATTGACGGTACCGAAGTATTTGGCGATAGAACAGTAGATCCGTATACTAATAAGCCTGTAAATGCTGCAAATGGTTTTGATGCATTAAATCAAGTTGCACAAAGTGCAGAAAAAGCATCAGGCTTAGACGTTATAGATGATCAAGGAAAAGTTAATGCTCAAAGATTTGACCAGGCTCTTCAGCAAACCGGAAAAGGAGAGCTAGGATTTGTTTCCGAAGATAATGTTACTAACCCTGAAAAGCTTGGAAATGATGTAAAATCAATCGATACAAAAGGATACAAAGAACAGGCAGCATCTGGTGATGTTCAACACAGACAACTTGGAACATATACTGATGGTGCAGGCAAAGAACAAAAAGCTAACGATGTTTGGTTTAAAAATTCTTAATTTATATATTAAAATCGAAGTAAAATAAAGCTTAATCTGCAGTTCGTAAGAACTGCCTTTTTTTTTGTTTTTTGTCAGATTTTTATTCTTTTGAATTAAACATAAATACTAATGTTTTAAAACTCGCTGAGTGATAATATTTTTTAAAATTATTAAATTATACCCACCTTACCTAATTAAAAATAAATAATAAAAAATTAAAAAGAGGGATAATTATCATGAAGTGCAAAAAAATAATGAGTCATAATATAAAAAGCTGTACACCAGAGTGTTCAGTAAGAGATGCTGTGTTAATTATGAAAGAACAAAACTGCGGGGTTGTTCCGGTAGTTAACGAAAGTAATCAAGTTCAAGGTATAGTGACAGATAGAGACGTAGCTTTGTATACAGTGTTAAATGAAAAAGATCCTGACACTACTAAATTAAAAGAATTTATGAATAAAAAAGTAGTCACTTGCTTTGAAGATGATGATATAGAAAGTGCAATAACTAAAATGCAAAAAAGTCAGATAAGAAGAATACCTATAGTTAATCAAGAAAATGAATTGCTCGGCTTAATTTCTCTGGGTGACTTAGCTGTTAAAGCTGGAGAAAAAGAAGAACACGAGGCTTTTGAAACACTCGAAAAAATTTCTGAGCCTGTTCATTTTTAATTCTTTTCTTTTTTTTATATAGACTATTACAAAAAACTCCTGATTGATTTCAGGAGTTTTAGATTATTTACTAGAATTCATTATTATTTATTAGTTACCTTTCTAAAACTTTATGCCATATTAATAAATGCTCATTAAAACAATCAAGAACTATTTTTGATAATAGTTTTTAATTTACTTTTGCGTGGCTTAATAAACCTGGGAGGTTTTTTCTCCAATACTTTAATTCTAGGTGTGCTTAGGAAGTATTGATTTTTAGGATTTGCCCCACGGATATCAACGCCCCTATAACTGACTTCCAAGCCTTTCCCCTCTAAGTCTGAAAAATAATCCTGTAATTCAGATGTATTTGACTTACTTAAACACTTATTTGGCTCAGCTTCTGCTAGATAAACAACTTTAACTGTTCCTAATTGTTGTAATTCATCAAATGTTGGTAATAGCGTCGAGTTTATCTTGTCTTTTCTATGAGCTTCAAGTCCTAAAAATAAACCGTTTGCCCCTGCAGCTTGCTTTTGTTTTATTTTACTGCCCCAAGTGTTAGTTTGCTTAATACTTCTTTCAAGGTTAGGTTTGTTACTAAAGGGTAACCTAAATGCAAAATTAAAGTTCAATAAAGGGCTTTCTAGCAATTCAGCTAAAATTGGAATATCATGCCCTGTGTCTGATATCACTAAAGTGTTAGGTGTAATAGTGCCATCATTAATTAATTTCCAAAAGCCATTTTGTAAGTTTTTATCCTTCCTGAATTCATCACCTTCTCTTGTGGCAGAGCTTTGATTTTCAGCTATATCATCAAATGCGGATAAGTCAGAAAATCTTGTCAATATCCCTTGCATTGCAGGATTATTAGAGCTATCAGTTAAACATTCAACAATCTCTTTTCTTTTTGCTTTAAGTTCTGAGCTAACTCCTTTGAACCTTGGGGTGTATGTGTTATATGAATAATTTATTCTTGTTATCATTTTAAATGTTTTAAACCTGTTTTTGTAGTAGCAAGACCTGCTTCAGAACTCTCTTTTAATAGTGGAGACATTAATACACCTACTTGTTTCATAGCATCAACAACCTCATCAAGCGGTATAGCGCTTTTTATACCCGCCAATGCCATTTCTGATGCAGTGGCAGCATGAATTGCAAAAAATCCATTGCGTTTAATACAAGGAATTTCCACCAATCCGGCAACCGGATCGCAAACAAGGCCAAGTACATTTTTTAATGCTAAAGCTGCGGCATGTACTACCTGGTCATTATCTCCATCCATTAATTCAGTTAGAGCCCCTGCTGCCATTGCTGACGCAACGCCGCATTCTGCTTGACAGCCTGCAATTGCACCAGCTAGTGCAACTTTGTTAGAAATAACCTTACCAATGCCCCCGGCTGTTAATAAGGCGTCTATTTGCTTTTTTCTGTTAATGCTAAAGTTTTGAGCATAAGCTATTATTGAGGCCGGCACAATTCCACAAGCACCTGCTGTAGGACATGCCACAATTTTTCCCATTCTTAGATTCTCTTCCAAAATAGCAAGCGCATAAGCAATAATATAGCCGTACATTTGCCCAAAAGGCGTTTTAATTTTCATATTGCTATAGCGTTCTTTTATTTTATTAGAATCCTCTCCAGAAATACCACTGGCGGATAATTCTTTGTTAGCAAGTCCATGGCTTATACTGGTTTGCATAACCTGTAAGCTTTCTGTTAGCTTATTTCTGATATCTTTTACGCTTTTTTCTTGCAAATGCGCCTCTTGTTCCTGAAAAATTTCAAAGATTTGTTTATTATTATTGTTTGCATACTCCAGTATTTCTGCAAATGTTGCAAGCTTGATCACTTTTTTAATGCCTCAATTCTTCTAACTAAGTACATATCAGGAAGTTTACTTATTTGTTCCAAAACTTCATCTGCTAGTTGCTCATCAAGGCAAATTGTCATTGCCGCTTCTTCGCCTTTACTTTTTCTGTCACAGCGCAAAGACGCAATATTAATATTATAATCCTGAATGTATTTTGACACTAAAGAAATTATGCCTGGCTGATCTTTGTATACAAGTACAAGAGTATGATAATTGCCGGTTAGTGACACATTAAATCCATCAATGTTACAGATTTCTATTTCGCCTGCCCCAAGAGAGTTACCAGAAACAGTTACCTTATTTTTGCCTGTTAGCTCTATGTCAACACTGTTTGGATGCCTGCTTGGAGAATCTTCATATGCAAAATTTATGATAATTCCTTGTAGTTCTGCTTGCACTAAAGAATATTTTATTTTTGAATCATCTACATTCAACCCTAACAGTCCTGCAACTAGTCCCTTGTCTGTTCCATGGCCTTTGCCGGTTTTTGCAAAAGAATTATAAAGGGTTATTTTTATCTCTTTTGCAAGTTCTCCATATATTTTTTGCGCAAGCAGCCCTAATCTTACAGCACCTGCTGTATGAGAACTGGATGGCCCTACCATTACCGGTCCGATTATGTCAAATATTGATGTATTGTTCATGTCAATTATTATATATTAAATACAAATTTATTTAAATTTGTAGATATCTAAAATTTTTGAACTTGAATTCTATTTTTACATTTTATATGTATTTTTTTTAATATAATGGGAGATATTTTGGAAATATTTTGGTTAAATTTAGGTAACAATAATGTAATAGTATTATATTAAGGAAGTAAAACAAATGATTTGAACAAGGAGTCGATTGTGAATAGTAAAATGTTTGCAAATCCAAATATTGCGGAAAAAGATTACGACAAGCCTCTGTTTCCTATTAGTACATTGGCTGACATCTTAAATGTGCATCAAAGAACTTTAAGAATTTATGATGAAGAAGAAATTTTAGTACCAAAACGCAATTCTAAAAATAGAAGATTATATACATACAAAGATGTAGAAAAGGGTATGTTTATTCAGCTTTTAGGCAGAGAACTTGGAATTAATATTGCAGGTATTAAAATTATCACGCAGATATTGGAAAATATGAACATTGACCCTAAGGAATACAGAAGCTATGTTGCTGAAATCTCAGAGAGCATAGGTTTTACCGAAGAAATAAAAAAAGAAAATGTAGAAAAAAAACTTAGAAGGGGTAGAAAACCCTCTAAGGATGTTACTTAAAACAGCAAACTTGTTTCATACTTAATACTTATGAATTTTGAAACAATCAGGAGCCTGATTCATCGGGCTCTTTTTTTTGTCTTTTATTTAACAATTTATTGTTTATTACTTAATATTTGGTTTTTTTTAAAGTTTTATTTGTTATATTTAAATAAGTAATATAAGGAATAATTTATTTAAATATAGTTGGAGAAGCTCTATGATAGGGGTTGGGTCTGATACTAAAATTTTAAAAAACGCTAAAGAGGTTTTCAAAATAGAAGCAAATGCAATCATGCAACTTGGCAACTTGTTAACAAGTGATTTTGAGGAAGCAGTAAAACAAATAATTAACTGCAAAGGAAAAGTTATAATATCAGGTATGGGAAAATCTGGTATTATTGGCAAAAAAATAGCTGCTACCTTTGCAAGTACAGGTTCGCCAAGCTTTTTTATGCACCCTGGCGAAGCCTATCATGGAGACTTAGGTATGATTTCTCCTGATGATATTTTTGTGGCTATTTCAAATTCTGGAGAAACCACTGAAATGCTACAATTGATACCTTTTTTAAGAGAAAATAATAATATAATAATTTCTATAACCGGCGTGCCGGCTTCTACGTTAGCAAAAAATTCTCACTATCATCTAAATGTACATGTTGATAAAGAAGCCTGCCCTCTTCAGCTTGCCCCTACAGCTTCTACTACCGCAACCCTGGCAATGGGCGATGCATTGGCGGTTGTATTGATGAAGGAAAGAAGCTTTAAGCAAGAGAATTTTGCAAGGTTTCATCCTGGCGGTAGCTTAGGCAAAAAGTTACTTACAAAAGTTGAAGATATTATGGTATCTGACAATCTGCCTATTGTAGCAAAGCAAGATGATATTAAAAAAGTTATTCAGGTTATTACGTCTTCTTCTTTGGGACAAGCGGTTGTTATAGAAAATAATAATATTTTAGGTATTATTTCTGATGGAGATTTGCGTCGGGCGATGACGCGTTCAGAAGAAGGTTTCTTTAAGATTAAAGCACTAGATATTATGACAACTAATCCCAAATTGGTTTGTAAAGGCACTATGTTTAGTGATGCAGAAGAGTTAATGCTGCAAAATAAAATTAATTCTCTATTAGTTGCTGACAAAGGCAAGCTTGTAGGTATTGTCCAAATTTACGGACTAAATACCAAATAAAAAGCGATGCACAATGCCTTTAATTTGATTTTTAAGCAATGCAGCTAAAAACTAACTGTCCACCACCAAGATGGCCAAACTCTTTTGATACATAAGCATCCACACTAACATCTGAAAATCCTGACTCCTTCATGGCATCCAGCACATCCCAGCCAAAGTCTGTAAAAACTAAAGACCCCGGGGACACAGGATTACTATGATAAACCGGTGGTAAAATCTTTTCGGGCTTTCCATTTTTTATTTGTGCGCGCTTAACAGACTCTGCGCTGTTAGCGTGGAATGGAATTGTAGCCAGCATTACACCATCTTTTTTAAGAATACGTGCGCATTGCGAAAATGCTTTTGATGGATTTGGTACATGTTCAAATACGTCATTACTAATAATAATATCAAATTCCGCATTGCCAAAGCTCATATTTTCAATGTTTTCATGTCTTATTCCGTTTATTAGAGCACCACCTTCATATTCAGGCCCAAGATATTCACTTCCAATTATTTTATGCTCTGCAAACTTTGCAATTACCCAATTATAAACAGGTGTAACCTGCTCCATTAAATATACAGATTGATCAGGTTTAGCGCAAAGATGCTGTTTAATTAATGTAGAAATAAGGCGTTGCCTGTTATTCATTTTGCAAATCGGACATTCTAAACGCTCACGCCAATTTGGTATCCAACCTTTTGGTGTTTTTCTTCCACCAACTTGCATATCAACCACAAATGATACATTTTGCTCGCAAGGCACACAATAACCATCTATCAAAAATTTTGAACTTTCCGAATCACCAACAAACTGGCTCTCAAAATCACGAATCTGCTTTAGTTCATCACTTACCCAAAAAGATTTAAATTCATCTTGGTTTTTAATAGATGCTATAGGGTGCAGGTTAGACAGTTTTGATTTTGTCATTTTTATTCCTTATTTTTTATAAACATATTAGCACAGGTCTATAGATAACAATAGCGTACCCCTAGAGTTACGCTATTATTGTTATTTTAAAAATTTTAGATTATTTCCCTCTGGTTATTACCTTGCGTACCCCAGTATAAATAGACTTTAAAGGTTTTGGCATGCCGGGGAGGCTCTTTTTATAGTTTTTTACAGCATTTATGCCCTTTGGGATAAAATACAAAGTCGTAACCAGATTAACAGCATCTCTTCCGAGATTTTTTAAATCTTTTTTAAATTCATAATGTTCGTTATTGCTACTATGATCACACAGATTAACAAAGTCTTTAGCTGTCTTGCCTACAGCCAAAGCCCCAAGCCCAAAGGCCAGTCCTGTTACTCCAGCAGAAGACGTAATACCAATCAGTGGCAAGGATGCTATAGCTATTGATCCTACAGCAGCAAGCCCTATGGTTCTAAAAGGGTGCAATGCTACAGATATCGCCAAATCTTTAGTTCGGCCTATAATACCTCTTGTTACAAGCATTACACCTTTTTTAACACTAACTTTATTGTCGCTTGCGTTATCAAAATTTCTTGAAAAAGCTATATTATTTTTTTGTTGTAACCTCTGGTTATTATTGCTTTTGTTGACAATTGTTCTTGGTTTTGAGTTTACTAACATTTTAATAACTTTCCTCTTAGCAAATTCTTTTATAATTATACAACAATCCTAAATATAAAATTTGCCCCTTTTTCATATTTGTTTTTTATTTTTTGTAGTTGTACTTTGGGCTTGTGCCATTACTGTTTTGAAGCCGGGTCTGTTTTTTATTACAGCGTCATAGTATTTATCTTGGGCGGCATAAGCTTCTTTTTCCAGTATATTACTTTTGTATATCTTTTCAAATTTTTCTTGGCGTGTTTTTATATGCTTGTACAGTTGCTTAACATAATTTAAAAAGCCAATACTTTTATCCGGTCTCTCTTCTGCTAATTGCATCTCCATATTGTATATTTTTTTTGTATCATCAACTTTTTGAATACAACCTTCTAGGTATTTACTAGCTAATTTGGCTTTGGGGCTATTGGGTAAAATAGGCTCAGAGTTATCTATAACTTGCTGATAAAATTTCATATTCATTTTCATTTTTTTCTCTTTGGGCATAATTTGACTTAAATCTAAATTAGAATCACCAGATAACTCTTTAATCCAGTTAATTCTCAGTGTATTATACTTATCTAATCCTTTTTCTAGTGCAGTAGTACCAAGGTTTTTTGTATTTACTATGTCGCTAAACTGTCTGAAGTGCTCTAGCTCATGTCTTAATACTCCCTCTGTTGCAAGTTGTTTACCTCCAGTAAGTGGGTTAACAAGAAGTGGATTTACCTTTATTACAGCTTCTTCAGGCTCATAAAGAGCAGCAGCAATAGCGGGTATATCTTTGCCTATAAGCAGCTTAGGCTTTATTTTTAACCCCATTTCATTTGTAATTTGTTCATATTTTAACTTCAAATTAGCTTTAAAACATGCCCAAATATGCTTTAAAGGGTTTTTCGTTGCCCTCAAGTCTCTCCAATACTCTTTGTTAAACTGTATCTTAGGACCAAATTTAGCATAATTTTTAACCGCCTTTATTGCCTTAGGCACAAAAGGCACGGTTAGAGCCAGATCAACACCATCACCACCGATATTCCTCAAGTCACTTCTCAACTTTGCATACTCGTTATTTCTACTATGCTTAAACGCACTAACAGAATCCTTAGCCGTCTTGCCCACAGTTAACGCTGCAAATCCTAATCCCAGCACCGCAGCCCCGGTAGAAGAAGCTATACCGACTAAAGGCAATGCCCCCAACGCTATTGATGTACCCGCAGCAACCCCAATAGTTTTTAATGGGTGCTTAAAAATACATAGTGCTAAATCTTTTCCCTTGTGCAAAAATCCGCTGCCTACAAGCTTAAAGCCCTCTTTTGCACTAACATTCTTTGCCTCTTTGTCATCACTCAAGCTGTTGGGATTACCTAAAAAACAAGTATTATTTTTTTGATCTAAGCCCTGTCTACTTTTTGGAACGCACGCTTTTGGAGTTGAACTTACTAACATATAATAGTTCTCCTTTCAACAAATCCCCTAAGACATACTTTTAACCTGTATATTAATTATTTTGGCATTATTTTTGTTGAATGTTTTTAGTGAGATAAAATTTACTACTTAAGTTTCTACGCTTTGCAGCGTATTTTAGATACTAGTTCAGTTTTTTAGACAAAAGTCTAAAAGGCATTTTTAGTTTTTTGTTAAATGTTTTTACTGAGATAAAATCAACTATTTAAATTTTCACGCTTAGTTTGTATAGCTAATAGAATAAAAACATCAAATCAAAAAAATTGACCCGATAAAATAAAAAAATTTTTGATTTAATTTTAGGAATAACATAAATACAAATACTAGCCCTAAAACACTAGCATATCTCTTAGCTTATTCAGATCCTCTTGCGTATCAACCCCAATAGGCTTGTAATCAACAACAGCAGTTTTAATCTTCATTCCGTTATACAGCGCTCTCAATTGTTCCAAACACTCAGTTTTTTCAATTTCAGCCTGTGGTAAAGCTGTCATACTAAGCAAGCTATTTCTTTTATACACATACAAGCCAATATGAGCATAAAAATCCATACCAATATTTTCTCTTTTATAAGGTATAGGCGACCTGGAAAAATAAAGAGCATTGCCATGTACATCAGTCACAACTTTTACCAGGTTAGGATTGCTTACTTCGCTTTTATCATCAATTTTTCTTATCAAAGTAGAAATATCAGCACTACTGTCATCAATTAAACATCTTATTGCACTGTCTATGCTCTCAGGCGTAATCAAAGGCTCATCCCCCTGCATATTCACAGCAATTTCTATGTCAGGATTATTTTTAATAACTTCAGCAATCCTGTCACTTCCGCTCTGATGGTGTGGAGAGGTTCGCTCTACCATACCGCCAAACTCTTTTACAGCTTGATAAATCTCATCGTTATCTGTTGCAACAATAACCTTATTCGCATATTTTGACTGGATAGCTTTCTCCCAAACCATTTGTACTATAGGCTTATCATTCACTTTCAATAAAGGCTTGCCCGGCAGCCTCGTCGATCCATATCTGGCCGGTATTATTATTGCAATATTACTTGAGTGCATAAATAACTCCCTTTTTTGTAGCTAAAAACACAGTACTATCATTAATAACAGGCGAAGAAAATAAAGGAAAATCCGTTTTAAATGCCCACATAAGCTGCCCGTTTTTTGTATTAAATGAATATAAGTTTTTATCCCCGGACGCAATATATACATGGCTGTCAACCACCCCCGCAGAACCCAATATTGATCCTCCTGTCTTATGTTGCCAGTTTATATTTCCGGTTTTTGCGCTTATCGAGTAAAAATAACCTTTTCCATCTCCAACAAAAACGCTTCCCTTATAACATGCCGGCGTAGCAGCCACTATGCCTTTTAGCCTTTTTTTCCAGACAGGTTTAAATGACTTTAAAGAAACCGCATAAATATGCTTGTCAGTAGAGCCAAAATAAATATTATTACCAGAGATAACAGGCTTAGAAACTATATGGCCCTGAGTAGAAAAAACTCTCTTTTTTTTAGGGCATAAAAGGTCAATCGCATATAAATTACCGTCATAAGAACCAAAATAAAGCACATCCTTAAAAATGGTAGGCGAAGACTCTATAGGCCCTTGAGTACCAAAAGCCCAGTTTTTTTGACCCGTAGAAAGATTAAAAGAATAAATGTTTCTATCTCTAGACCCAAAATAAATGTTTGCCTTATGTACTTCAGGCGTTGAAAAAATCGAGCTATTAGCCCTACACCTCCAAATAATTCTTCCATTTGACTTATCTAATAAAAATAAATTACCATTGTCAGCTCCTATAGAAACATAATTAGAATAAATCTCAGGCGACGACTTGGAAATATGATGTCCCAAAGGTGTTTTCCAGTACAAAGTCCCATTATATTTATTAATAGCATAAATAATGCCATTTTTAGTCGCAATGTATAATTTATGTTTATCAATTGCCGGGCTGGAGCTGATCTGTGTTTTAGTATCAAACCTCCAAAATAGCTTACCGCAAGGTACATTTCCTTTACTTATGTATCTATATCGATGCTGATTAGGTTGTTTCTTCAAAAAGCTTACTTTTTTTATGTTCAAATCGTTTTTGCCACAACCGGTTATGGTTAAACAGCATAAAATAAGCAAAATAAAAGCTAATAAAAATTTATTAGAATGATTAATCATCTGGTCTGGTTTGCCTCTTGCATTTTAGCTCTAGGGTGGGCTTTTATATAAGTTTGGCGCAATCTTTCAGCAGAAACATGTGTATATATTTGCGTATTGCTAATATTTGCATGCCCCAAAAGCTCTTGTACCACACGCAAGTCAGCACCTTTTTCCAAAAGTTTGGTCGCAAAGCTATGCCTAAATACGTGAGGGGATAACTTTTTAGAAAAATTTATCTTTTTAGACAGTTCGCTCAAAGTTCTGTTTATACTTCTTTGCTGAAGCCTAAAACCCGTATTATTGATAAAAACAGGTGACGACTGTGTAAAGTAATCATCTGCGCATATTTGACGGCGCATAGTTTGAATATATTTTTCCAGGTATTGTTTAGCTCTGTTGCTTATCAAAACAATCCTTTCTTTTCCGCCTTTACCAAAAACAGTTATTTCGTTGCTTTCCAGGTTTAAATCTTCAAAATTAAGGCTGCAAAGCTCAGAAATTCTAATGCCTGTAGCATATAAAACCTCAAAAATAGTTCTGTTTCTATAGCCTGACGGAGTAGTTATATCAACCTGATTTAATACTTCATCAACTTCTTCTTCAGTCAAAAAGTCAGGCAATTTTTTGGGTTTCTTAGGTGTTTTAATATTGCTTGCAGGATTGGTCGTAACAAGTTTTTCCCTGTACATAAATTTATAAAAAGTTCGCAGCGCAGCAATTTTTCTGGATACAGTAGGTTTAGAATAGCTTTGTGTTTGAATAAAAGCCAGATATTCTTTAATATCTTTATGGGTAAAAGTTTGTGGCGACCTGTTTTGCGTCCAGTTCAAAAAGATTGTAATATCAGTACTATAAGCTTTTGCTGTATGAATAGATAAGTTTCTTTCCACTTCAAGGTACAACTTAAATTCTTCAAGCAATTTCAGAGATTCTGGATTAATTAATGATTTATTCAATGATCCATCTCCTTAGTGGTTTAGCCAATAATTATACTATAATTATACAATCAAGCATGCCCAATTGTAAAAGTAAAATAGTAAAATAGGTAATAAAAATAAATTATCTAAGTAATCATGATATATTTTCATTAGAAGATAGATTTTAGGGGTTTGAGATATGAGTATAACTTCAAAACAATTTTTAGCATTACTTTTCACCACTTTAATTATCACCGGTTCGCTATACTGCGCTTCTCCACTAGAGGCAAGGGTTTCAGGTAAAATTTATAGTGCAAAAATTTCAAGAAATTATTCAGTAATACAAAACTTAATAAGAAGAAAAAAATATAAAGCCGCAGAGCAAAAAGCTTTAAAAATCTTAAAAGATAGACCGTATGACGAGCGCGCAAGGCTTTATTTAGGGCAAATCTACTTGGATCAATACAAGCTAGATGCTGCAAAAAGAGAATTTAAAAGAGTTTTGTCAAAAAATCCTAACAGTGCGACTGCCCACAACGGCTTAGGAGAAGTTTATTACAAAAGAACAGCTTCATCCGATATGGAAGTAAGAAGAAACATTGATAAATACTATAAAGATGCCTTTAAAGAATTTAAAAACGCACTAGAATTAGCACCGAACTATTATCCGGCATATTATAATATTGCAAAAGTTTTTCTAAAACTAAAGAGTTATGAAGAAGCGGAATATTATTATGATAGAGCTTTAGAATTAGAACCCGGAAGTTCAAAAGCCTTGGATGGTCTTGGAGAAGTCGATCTTGCATATGGCAGAACAGATGAAGCTATAGAAAAGTTCAAAAAAGCAATCTCCAGAAACTCAAAAAACTCAAGAGCACACTACAACCTAGGTAAAGCTTTAATTAAAAAAGATCAATACAGCCAAGCAATAAAATCCTTGAACACATCACTATATTTGTTTTCAAATAGCGCACCAGTCCACAACATGCTCGGTCGTGCGTACGAACTACAAGGCAATGAGACAGCAGCAATCAATCAATACAAAAAAGCTACGCTAATCAAGCCTGAATATACTGATGCATACATGAATCTTTCTAATATTTACCAGAGAAGAGGAGACGGCGAGCTTGCGATTGCCCAGTTAAAAAGTTTAATAAAGCTAATGCCTGAGTTTATAGAAGGCAAGCTAAAAGTAGCAGAACTATCACTCAAAAACAACAAGCTTGACCAAGCCATTGACTACTACAATGATGCATTGCGCTCACCTCAATACACAGCTGTTGCACTAAACGGTTTGTCTAATGCGTATTTTAAAAAAGCGCAAAATGCTAAAGTTTACAATGATTTAGCCTCAGATGTAGATTATTTAGATGTAGAAGTCTTAATAAAGCAAGCAATTAACTACACTCCAGATAATATGCAGCTTTATTTAGCTTTGCTAAAAATCTCCAGGCTAAACAATAATGATAGAGATGCTGGCATATATTTAAATAAAATCCTTACAAGCTCTTCGTATAAGCCTATATCCAATGTTATCAAAGGCGAAGCGCACCTAAGCTTTAAAAATTATAAAAAAGCTCAAAAGCACTTTGATATTGCGGTTAATCAAATATCAAATACTAGCGATTTGCTAAAAATAAGCGAGATTCTAATATCAAACAGAGCTTATCCATCAGCCAAAATGGCATGTCAAAAGATATTAAACAAAGATCCTGACAATACATTGGCTTTAAAATATTTAGAAAAGCTTAGAAGTAATGAACACAAAGCTATACTAAAATTTAATAAGGCAAAAGCTTTTTATGACGAAGGCCAAAAAATAGCATCAATAGACACTCTAAGGCAGAGTCTTGATTTAAATCCTTATAGTCTTGATGCTCAGTTGTTAATAGCAAAAGCTTATGAGAAAAAGCGATTTTACTTTAATGCACTGGAGCATTACAATGCTTATTTAGACTTAGTCCCTTATAATGCTACAAGCCGAAATGGCAAGTATATTAAAAAAGTAAACAGGCTAAAAAGAAAGATACAAAAAGCTCAAATGAAAAATAAAAAGCTTAAAAAATACACAGAATTATAATTGATTCCGTAACAAGTTTTGTGTAAACCTTATTAGAGAGATTAGAGATATTTTTCTAGTCTCTCTTCAAAATATATCAAAAGTTGATTTAAAATCAAGCTCCAATTGAGAATTAATTGCGCTATTTGACATTCCTTTTGCGTACATAGACATCACGTTAAATGCTGTATTTTCTTCTTTATTTTTTCTTAACATGTGAAAAACCTCCGTTTTTAATTTACTACTTTTCGGAGGTTTACACAAAATCATTTATGGATTCTAATCTTTCTTATAGTTTTTTGGTAGGATCTTCTCCTCCACCAAGACCAGGTTGTAATAAGTTAGATCCTTGCATGGTTGCGTTAACATCAGCACTTATTCCGTCCTGCAACGATTTAACTTGATTTTCTGCTGGAGCAGGTGCAGAGCTACCGCTATCGCCTGTTGCCGCAGGTTCTTCTGATCCATCAAGCCCTAGAATATCTTTAAATAAGCCAAGCATGTTAGGGTCTTCGCCACTTTTCTCAGCTTGTTGAGGACCTTCACCCCCTTGGCCTAGTAGCTCTAATAACATTTGTTTTATTTCTTCAAGTAAGCCTTGGTCTTCGCCACCTTCTTCTGCTGCTAAAGGTTCTTCAGCTGATGTTCCTTCTGCAGGTGCACTTGATCCTCCACCACCTGCAGGTGCTGCCTCTGCAGGTGCAGATCCT
Source organism: Candidatus Gastranaerophilales bacterium (assembly GCA_028277625.1). Classification (GTDB taxonomy): domain Bacteria; phylum Cyanobacteriota; class Vampirovibrionia; order Gastranaerophilales; family JANQFW01; genus JANQFW01. The sequence goes on from JANQFW010000056.1 coordinate 17,146, forward strand.
CCGCCAGCAGCTGGCGCTTCCGCTGGTGCAGGTGCTCCGCCACTAGCTGGCGCTTCAGCTGGTGGTTCTGATGCTTGCAAAGGTGTAGGTTGTGAGTGAGCTGGATAGCCATAAGATTGTGAGAAAGGATCACTCGCTTGAGTGGCTGATGGCTCAGTTCTTTGAGGTTGTGGTGTTAGAGATCCTGCCGGATTTGTTGTACCAAAGCCAAAGTTTTTGGATTTATCATTATAAGTATTAAAGAAATTGTTACTATAAGTGTTATGACTGTTTTGATACCCATTTTTACTGAATAAAGAAGTTTTATCTTTAGACTTTAGGTTTAGGTTACCCTGTGTGCCTATAGTAGTTGGATTTGTGGGTGGCACTGTTGGACTTACTCCAGATTTAGCAGCTGGCTTAGTTGCGGTTTTTGTGGCTGCTGGTTTGGTGCTAGGTTTTGTTTTAGGTATAGTAGTTGGCTTCTTCGTAGCTGCTTTTTTAGTAGCTGCCTTTTGTGGTGTAGCCTTCTTCGTAGCTGCTTTTTTGGGAGCCGCTTTTTTAGGAGCAGCCTTTTGGGGAGCAGCTTTTTGGGGAGCAGCTTTTTTGGGAGCTGCTTTTTTAGGAGCAGGTCGTCTAGGTACGGTCCCTTTAGTAAGTTTGGGTGCAGCCATACTCAATCCTCCAAGTTATGAATGTCTCATCTCTCATAAATTCAAATAAATATTATTGCTGGAGAACAAATGTCTCTCATTTGTTTTGCTACAAAGTCTTATTGCATATTTTTATAACTGCAATCTTTGTTTTGTATTTCCTTGATTGTTATAGGAAATATTTGTAATTAGTAATAATTCTTAGACATACTCATTGAATTTAAGATTAATTCAAATAGAATAGTCTTATAAATATTTTAGAGTTTTTCTATGTCTCTCAACTAATTATTGTACTTATTAATATAAAAACAAAAAAGTATACGAAATTGCTTAAATTTATATATTTTCTCTATAAACTTGAAAAAACTTATGAATAATAAAAAAATAAAAGCTTGCTTGGCGTTTAATATTTTATTTAACTCACAAAAAAGACCCTAAACTCAATTAGGATCTTTTTTATATCTTTTATATTGCTCTTTTCACTTGCTTTTACTTTTGTGCTTTTGGGCCTCCTTTTTTGCCCATTAACTGTTGAAGCTGTTCTGGCTTAATACCTAGCATTTCGCAGAATTGCTTTAGCATATCTGCTCCGCTTTCCTTCTTTTTCGTGTCGCAGTTTCCGTCAGGGCAATCATTCTTTTTGTTGTTAAATACGCTATCCTTAGGTACACATTTGCCATCTTTACATACCTTACCAGGGGGGCATTTACCATTTTTACAAGGACCACAGTTTCCGCCTGGACATTTATTCATTGATATACCCATAATTGATTCCTCCTTTTGATCGACTAATCTCGTAAATGTACTACTAAAAAATAATTGTGCTGAAAATTAAAGTAATAAAATAAGTATATAGATGGACTATAGAAAATAGTAAACTATAAAAGGCTATAAACTTTTTATTGGTAATCCACGAATTTATTAATTTTTATAATTAATAAAAATAGATCTAATTTGCTAAAATGCTTTATCTTTAAATAAAATAATTAAACTTGTAATATGCTAAAATGCTTAATCTTAAAAAATGAAGTAAATAAATTTGTAATATGCTAATAAGTTTAAATAGGTGGTTCTTATTATAATAAAAACAAAAAATGGCAAAAAATTGCTTAATTTAACTTTTTTATTACGCAAAAAAAAGATCCCAATTATATTAGGATCAATCAGCACTAAGTTCTATTTGTAATGCAATTATGCCGCTTTAGTTTGGGCATTATCTGCAGAGGATTTTTCTTCTAGTTTAGTTTTTAGTTTTTCAACAACGTCATCAGGTACACCTAATTGTTTTAGTAATTTTGCAATTGCTTCTATAGGTCCGTCATCTTTTTGTCCACTATCGTTAGCTTGTAAAGGTGGTTGACCGCTACTTTGTGATGGTGTACTTGAAGGTGGGCTGCTTTTTGCTTGTGGGGTCGGTGGAGTGCTACTTGGTTTAGAAGAAGATGGTTTGCCTTTGCTTCCGCCGAGCTGAATATTGTTAAGGATATTTTTTATATCAAGCTTGTTTTTGCCTTTTTCTGCTCCAGTTTTACCTTTGTTTTCTTCAGGTCCGCCAGATTTGCTAAATAAGCTTTTACCTTTGCCAGGTTTTCCACCTTTTTTGGTTTTTCCTGATTTGCCACCAAACATGCCGCCTTCTGGCCCTCCAGCTTTACCGCCTTTAAAGCCCTTGGCTCCTTTAGGTCCACCAGCTCTGCAGCCTTTGCCTCCTTTAGGTCCTCCGCCTTTGCCCATGCTAGTTGTTCCGCCTTTGTTAAAGCCTTGCATTTTCATTATGAATTCTCCTTATTCTTTAGTTATCTCTCTCATTTGATAATAATAGGTAAAGGGATTAAAAAACTACATATACAAAGAATGTAGTATATGGATAACAAACAATGAGTTGAAGTTTATAAAATATAAGTTATTTAATATAATTTTTAATAATGTAATATTGCAAATGTGTAACTATGAATAACATGTAATCTGCTAAGTAATTATAGGGATTATTGGTATATATTAATTTTTTTTAGGGTAGTTAATATAATAAAAACAAAAGAGTATATAAAATTGCCTCATCTTTTATATTTTTTCTATATGGATAGCAAAAGCTACCCCTTACACCTTAAAAAAGAGGCTGTCCGCTTTTGTGGGACAACCTCTTTTTTTATAATATTATTTTTTATTTAGAATTTATTTGCGGTGGCTTTTTTATTAACCACAATTACCACCTGGGCAACCTCCTCCTTTTTTCTTCTTGTCTTCGCTTACGATTTGTTTAATTTCATCAGGCTCTTTACTATATTTTTCTGCTAAAACTTGATAAGCTTGTTTTGGCTGTAATTTTTGGCCACCTTCAGGTCCGCCTTCTTTGTTGGCTTTTGTGTTACCACCAGGTCCGCCTGCGCCTTTAGGTCCGCCTTCACCGCCGCCACCCGTTAGCTTTTTATATTCTTGCTTAATTTTTGCTTTTTCGTCTCCGCCTTTGCCTTTACCTTCAGCTTTCTGTGGCCCTCCAGCGCCTTCAGGTCCGCCGGTTTGAGGGCTGCCGCCTCCGCCACCTCCTTGTTCCGCTGATTGCTCTTGTGGCTTACCTGTCTGTCCAGCTTCTTCAGGCTTTTTATCTTTACAGTCTTCGCAATCTTTGCCTTTACAAGCGTCACATAGTTTTTTGAATCCGTCTTTTAATGCATCTACAATGCCTTTGTCATTTTTGCCTTCTTCGCCTGGCTTAGCTTCGCCTGGCTTATTTTTGCCTGGTTCAGGTGTTTCACCTGGTTTTATTTCCTTAGCGCCTTTTGGCGGCTCCGATTTTTTTATTTCTAGTCCTTTAACAGGTTTATCTTTTGTTGCTGCTGCCGTTCCTCCCCCTGCATTAGGTCCTTTCTTAGCTGCTGCTGGTTGAGCTTTTGCTGCTTTAGCTGCTTGTGGTCTTGGTTTATTCTGTACTGCCATAATGAATCCTCCTTAATAATATGCTTATCTCTCGTTTTATAAATTATTAATATAAATTATAAACTTATAGATAGAGTGTAATAATACTAATAAGTAAATATTTATTTAAATTTTATTTATTAACTTTATTATAAAGATAAATATTAAAATTTTTTATCGTATAAATCCAGTTATAGATAAATATGTATGATATAAATCTTTTTGCGTCACCTACAATAGATAAATATATTTAATATAAATCTTTACTACGTTAATAACCTACTAATAGTTAATTGATTTCTTGGGTAAAGTTGTAAACTGCTTAATGTTTAATTTATTTAACTGATTATGTGTTGTTATTATTATAAAAACAAATTAAGTTTTAAAATTGCTTAATTATTTTTTATTAGTAGGTTAGGAAAATAAAAAATAAATTAAATCCCCACTAAAAAGGCCCTAATAACTTAAGATTAGAGCCTTATACGATTTACTGATTTAATTTATATTCTAATTATCCACCTGCTGTAGCGTTAGCTTGTTTTTGATCTTTTTTACTTGGTCCCCGGGCTAGAACTTTCTTTATTATTTCTACTGTTGTATTTAATGCGTTTGCTATCTGTTTAAGTATTTTTTGAGGTATATTAGGACCTTTTTGATTTTGATTGTCTGTTTTCGTATTCTTAGAATTCTCGTTGTTAGCAGTCTTTGGTATATCTTTGCCTATTTTTTCTGTTGCACCTGAATCTGCTACATCCCCTTTCTTTTGTTTTTCACCAGCTTTTTCGCCATTGCTTGCTAATATTTTTAGAAATTCAGCCATTATTTGTTGAAATGTAGGTGCTTTTTGCCCAACTTTGTCAGTCTTGCCATTTGGAGACTTAGTTTCATGTATGCTTTTATCCTTTGTGCTGGCTGGGGTGGATGTTTGAGTATTTGTACCGCTACCGCCTGTCGTAGGTGTTGCTACTTTTGGTTTTACTTGTGTCATAATAAATCCTCCTCGTAATATTCTTGTCTCTCATTTTGTGATTATTTATATGTAATAATAGCCATCAACTGCTTATATAATAGCTATAAGCTCTGACATTGTTTAACTCTAATTAACAGAATTAAACATACCACTACCACAAATGTGTTATCTAAATAATGAATTATAATATATCGTAAAATACACTACTACTAGTTAAAGATAAATTTTAATACACTTTTAAAATAATCGCCTACTATACTACTAATTTTTAAATCTATAAATTAATACACTTTTTAAAATAACCTACTATACTTTGATATTATTAAATAATGAAGTAAAATTTTTATTTTTAAATTAAAGGTAGTTACTATTATAAAAACAGACATTATTTTAAAATTGTCCTTTTTTGATAGTCAAACAAAAACCTCTATAAATATAAAAAATAGAGGCTTTTACTAAAGGTTGTTTTGTTGGTTACCTTTATTTAGGTACACCAGGGGCAAGACCATCTGGCAACTTACCTATAGGAACACCTGTAATTGCTCCCATATCAGGACTTATATCGCTAGAGCTATCTGTACTGGTGGGTTTTACTATTGAAGGCAACCCTGGGAAGAAATTACTTGATATTTTACCCCTAGGCACGTTTCTTACAGGACCATACATTGAACTAGGAAAGCTTGTTTTGGGTTTTACAAATAGTTGCCCATTTCCTTTAGCAGCCGGCTTTTTCGTTGATTTTACTGTGTCTTTTGTTGCTTTTAGCAAGTCTTCATCTTTAGGTTTCTCTCCTTTATCTATATCTTTTTTAATTTTTTTCAAATCTTTTAATAAAGATTCGTTATCTTTCTTATCAAGCTTGTCACTCTTTTTTTCAAGTGTAGAAATTAAGGATTTTAGCCAAGCCTCTTCTCCTCCACCTTTGGCTCCAGTAGCTTTTTTATCAAAAACCGGCTTTTCATTATTTTTATTTTCTTTATTTCTGGATCCTCTAAGGCTCTTCGAAGATTTGCCTGTTCCTCTTGATCCGGTTACTCCGTCTAAAGCCATTTTTTAACCTCTTCTCCAAAAGTTTTAAAATCTCTCTTATATATGAGGAAGAAACAAAATTTTGTACCCTCCTCTGTCCCCTACCGAGGGGAAGTTCTACCAGGATTCGCTTTAGTTTGCTTTAGCTAACTTGCTTATCCTCTAAATTTTTAAGGAATAATTTTTTTAATATTCTCATTTACACAAGTTTAATATATATCTCTCTCTTATATATATAAACAATTTGTTTCTTCAATAATTGCTATTTATTAAAAAAAAATTAATAAAAAAATTCTCCCTTTTTCTTCTACTTTTATAGAATTAAAGGGAGAATTTCTTCTTATTACATTTGTTATTTAATAATTAGTTATTTTTTCGCCTTAGCTAGTAGTTGTCGTAGTTGTACTGCTAGAATTGCTACTTTTTTTCTCTTTATCATTATCATTGTCGCCCAGGTTATTTGTTGTATTACTCATTCCTTTATCAATAGGCAACTCTGGCTTAGTAGAAGTTGATGTAGAAGTTTGACCTGGCGTTGTAGTAGTTCTTGTAGTTGTAGTTTTTACGTTATTAAAGCTTTTCTCTTCTTTTTTGTCTCCATCGTTGTTAGTGGTAGTTTTGCTACTACTACTTTTAGATGTGTTACCAGGTAAGCTTTGGCTGGTTGTACTAGCAGGTTTGGCGCTAGGTGTTGATGTTTGCTTAGCTATTGTTGTAGGTGTTTTACTGGTAGATGGTGGAGATTGTTTAACAATCGTTGTAGGCGATTTGCTAGTCGTAGGTGGTTGGCTTCTGCCTGCTGGCAACGCTTGTTTAGTCCCCGTAGCAGGAGCTTGACCATTTTTGCCTAACAAGCTCAAAAGTAAAGTCAATAATGTTTTTACTAAAGAATCTTGTGATTTGCCTGCAGTTTGAGGGGTGCCAGGTTTAGCAGGAGTCTTAGTTGATTGAGGGGCGCCCGCTGTAAAAAGTGAGTTTGGTGCCTTGTTGGCAGTGCCACTACCGATATTTTTATTGGGTACACCTTTGCCAATATTGTTACTTAGGCCACCATTTATGCCTCCAAGTAAACTCATAGTTAATCCTCTCTTCTCTATTAAATTGTCTCTAACTCTCTAACGTAATTAAAAATATTAAACCATATACTTATATAAACAATTCATATTCTTGGTAATTGTCATTTATTTCAAAAATAATTAATAATTAACAAAAAAATATATGATAATTTAAAACATTACGTATTAGCCTTTCTTTTTAGAATCAGATTTTTTTATTATACTTTCAAGTAAAGTCACTAATGTTTTTACTAAAGAATTTTTTGATTCGCCTTTGCCATCAGTTTTAGTTTCTTGAGCTTGAGTGCTACCCTCTTCCGGTGCAGCCTCTTCACCGCCGGCAGGAATGCTACCTAGTACTGTATCGGTAATTCCTTGCGCTAAACCTAATCCAGAATCGAAAATTGATCCTAAACCACCGCTAACACCTTTTAAACCTTGGCCTAGCCCTTTGCTAACGCCTTGACTAATACCTTTACTTACTCCTTTACCGACGCCTTTGCTCACCCCTTTACTAATGCCTTTGCCAATTCCTTTGCTAATCCCCTTGCCGATGCCGCCAAGTAAACCCATAGTTAATCCTCTCTTCTTTATTATTTTTTTCTAACTCTCTCTATTAAATCCAAACAGTTAAAATTCAATACATATATTTATATAAACAATTTGTGTCTCTGGTAATTGCTATATATTGCAAAAATAATAAATATTTCTTTAAAAAAGATATAACTTGTAAAAATCCCCACCTTAGCAAAGCTAGTGCTAAAGTGAGGATTTTAATCTATATAGTTATTAGTGCTTATAAATTAAATTTTAGATTATTTTTTTAGAGTTTGTTTTCTCTTCTTAGAGTGCTGGTATCGCAGGGTCTCCTGGCTGTCCAAATGGATTTTCAGCTGGAGCCTCATTTTGCTGTGCAGCATTTTGTCCTTCAAATAACTCAGGGTACATAGCTTTAACATCTGCTGGAGTTATTTCTCCATTCATCAATTGCTCAAGAACTTCAATTGGCAATTGCTCAAGAATTTCAGGAGGTATTTCCTCTTCAGCTGCAAGACCTTCTTCTGGTGGTACTTCTCCAGCTGCAGCTGCACCGCCTGCTGCTGGTGCGCCTTCTTCTGGTGGCACTTCTTCGCCACCTCCACCTCCGCCAAACATGCCGCCCAATGAGCCTAAAGCACCACTTATTGCTTCGCCCAGCCCTCCAAGCATATCGCCAAATCCGCCTCCGCCTTCTTCAGCTGGTGCAGGTGGTTCACCTCCTGCTGGTGCTGGAGCACCACTGGCAGCTGTAGGTGCCGCTTCTCCAGTTGGAGCACTCGTTGGTGGAATGCTTGCTTCAGAAAGTGGTGATGCACCTGGTGGCATGCCTCCCGGTGCACCTGCTGGAGGAGCTCCTGGAGTTCCAGATGCGCCAAATGGGTTTGTAGCATCTTTTGAGAATGGACTTGAACTACTAAGTGTTTTTGGAGCTCCAAAAGCTGATTTGGTACCTAGATCACCTGGTTTAAGCAAGCTATTTGCTCCATTTGACTTTGACCCAAAGATACTGTTGTTGATAGTGGATCCTGCTCCTTTTGTTGGCTTAATGGAGCTTGGTGTGGCAGATTTTTTAGGTGCAGTAGCTTTTTTAGGCGCTGTAGTAATTGCAGGTTTCTTAGATGTAGCAGACTTTTTAGTCGCCGCAGGTTTAGCAGTCTTTTTAAACCTGGTAGCCCTTTTGGTGTTAGTAGGTTTTCTACTCTTGGCTTTGCTTCTTGACTTGCTCCTTGATTTGCTTCTAGATTTGGATTTACCTCCAACTCTTGCCATAGTAGTTCTCTCCTCTCAAAAACTTGTATATATTTTTCTAAATATAATTCTCTCTTATTAATAATTTAAAATAGTCTAAAATAGTCTCTCTTTTTATTTTTTTTAATAATACTGTGCAGCGAAATTATTTCTCTCATCTCTTATATATATATAAACAATAATTTTGTTTAATAATTGCTTTTTTACATCTGCAACTTAAAAAATTACAAGCCCACTAGGTGATTAGTCTCGTTTATTTTTCCTGATTAACATAAATGCCTAACTGGGTAATGAATTTAGGTTAGTTTAGCAATCATAATTCATAAGCTATTAAATATATTACTAGTTTATAGTTCCACCTAATTTAAAGAAAAAACTTTTTCTAGTCAAAATAATAAAAATAATCGATGGGGGAATTAAAATAACTAAAACGCAATTAAAATGAATTATTAAAAGAACTCCGCTTTTGTTTGATAAAACAATATATGCATCAAAATAGGGAGGAAAAAGAATGAGTTTAAACAAATTATCATTAGCAGCAGTATTATCAATTTCAATGTTCGCATTAAATCCATCAGCAAATGCACAAGGTATATGTCCTCAGCAATGTGTACAACCATGTCCACAACAAGTTCAATGTGCACCTTGTGAACCAATATGTCCACAACCATGTCCAACTCAGCAAGTTCAATATTGTCCACCTGTACAATATTGTCCAACCCAACAATTACAACAATGTCCAACTTGTCCAACTGGCGCAGCAGCTCCAGTATATCCATGTGCACCTGTACAATATTGTCCAACCCAGCAAGTACAACAATGTCCAACTTGCCCAACTGGCGCAGCAGCTCCTATATGTCCACAGTGTGCACCTATACAACCTTGCCCAACAACTTGTGTTCCAGCTTGTCCACAACAAACTTGTCCAACACCATGTCCAACATCGGCATTACCAATTACTCAATTTGCTCCAGTATATCAGCAATGTCCAACAGCATGTCCAACATGCCCAACTGGCGCAGCAGCTCAACCTATACAAATGGCTCCTGTTTACCAATACCAATATCAATCTTGTCCGGCTCCTTGCCCGGCACCATGTCCAACTCCATATAACCCATGTACCTCCTGTGCTCCTATAACAGGTGCAGCAGTGCCTCCAATGCAAATGTCTCCAGTTATTCAAGCTCCAGAAAACTTAAGCGCAACTTGTCAAACATTATCTAATATGCCAGTTTGTGTTAATTGTCCTAACTTAGCAACAAACAATGATTATATTAAAAGACAAGTTTATGCATATCCTTACGTTGGCGGTAAAAGCTTAGTTATGCCAGCTTCAAGTGAGATTATCCAGTTAGGATCAGATTGTAATAAAGTAATCTCATCTGAGCCAACTACAAACATTACTGGTGCAGCCGCTCAATTATGCACAGATCCTGAAAAAATTATCGGCTCTAGCGTATCTTTAGGCGCTAAGTCCGGTGAAAAGAGACACGGTGTTCAGGTTTCAAAAGTTCCTAAATGTGAATTAAACAGAGCAGAGCAATGCCTCTCTATTCAATCTGAACAAAGTACTTGTTACGAAATCGTAGCTTTAGTACCTTGTGCTCCCCAGGTTACCGGTGCAGCTGCATGCCTCGCAAGAAATTTCAACGACGTTCCTACAAATCTATGGGCAAAATGCGATATCGAAAAACTCGCTTGCAAAGGTATAGTCGCAGGCTACCCTGACAATTCATTTAGAGCTTGTGCTGCTATCACAAGAGCTGAATTCGCAAGTTTATTAGTATCTGCATTAAACCTAGATAACGGTAAATTAAGAAACCCTGCTAAAAAGTTTAGAGATGTTTCTTCTAATCATTGGGCTAAGCAAGATATCGAAATAGCTTTTGACGAAGGCTTGATTGCAGGTTTCCCTGATAATACATTCAGACCTCAAGAAACCATAACAAAAGCTGAAGCTCTAAACATATTAGCAAAAGCTATCCCCGGTAAACTTGATAGTTCAGAAGCTAAACAAATACTAAGCCAATATCCTGATGGCTATCAAGTTCCTGAATGGGCGGAAAAATCTGTTGCTGAAGCATTAAAAGCTGGCTTATATTGTGAACTACCTGACGGTAATCAAATTAGACCTGATGATAATATAACCAGAGCAGAAGTAACAAAAATGGCCGCTCAAATTAGACAAGATCTAGCTCTAGAAGAGCCAGAACCTCAAGTAACTGGTGCAGCAGCTTATGTACCTCAAAAAGTAACAATGAACGCACCTACATTAAGCGTTAAAATCGAAGATCAGCTTTCTTCCAGAAGCAGTCAAGTCGGTGATAAATTTGCTGGTAAAACTTTAGAAGCTATTACTATCAACAATATGTCATTCCCTAAAGGTTCTCGTGTAGACGGTAAAGTTGTTGAAGTAATTCGCCCTAAAGGCAAGAGCAAAGGCGCTTTAAAAGTTGCATTCACAGAGATTAAAGCAGAAAAACAAAAAGCTGTTTTACCTCAAGAAATCCTTTCTGCAGTAGTACAAGAAACTCATAAGCCTAACTTTGTGGCAAGAACAGTTCAAATGCCATTAAACTTGGCTGGTAGAGTTCTAGGTATCGCAGGAAGAACAGTTGGTGGAGCAACAATAATTGCTGGTAACGCAACAGAACAATTCTTCAACGGCGTTGGTACAGCAGGCAGTGAGCTCTTCCAAGGCAAATTTAGAGCTATGGGTAGAAGCCTAGTTCAAGGTACAGCTGGTTTAGTTGTAGGACCTTTCAACATGGCAAGAACAGTATTCAGTGGCGCAGGTGGTATCGTTGCTACTCCTGTAACTGAAGTTGCTTACCTTGTTAATCCTAAAGGCAGCTTAATATCTAGTATAAATCCTAATGAAATTATATCCATAGCTTTTGGTTGTCAATAATTCTCACTTATATCCTATAAACTAATCTTTGGTCGGGGGCTTAATTGCCTTCGACCAAAGATTTTTGTTCGATAAACTTCATTTAAAAAGTTTAAGCAGCACTTGGCCTTTTAATAAACTGCACCAGCACAAGTGAACATAAGCTCAAACCTGCCCCCAGTACAAAAGGAATTTTATAATCCAACATCCATAAAGCTCCGCCAATCGCTGGTAATATAACAGCAACAACATGATTAATAGTAAATCCTACAGCCATGCTTGGTGCAATATCAGCAGGATCGGCATGTTTCTGGAAGTTAGACTTAATCGCGATAGAAAACCCGAACAGCATATGGTCAAGAATATACAACGCTGCGACAATAAGCTTTGAGCTAACAAGTGCATACGCCAAAAATATAAATATCAGTGAAAAATACTCAATAGATAAAACAAACCTCTCGCCTTTTTTATTTATAAGCTTGCCTATATATGGCATAAAAAAGTAATTGATTATATTGTTTACAACAAATAAAATCGTTATCTCCTGCACGGTAAAGCCGAATTTTTTAACCAGCAAAAATACAGCAAATGCCACAAAAATTTGCCTTCTGGCACCAGCAAACATAGTAAGAGAATAAAATAACCAATAGCGCTTTTTAAATATCATTTTTTTATGCTGTGCAGGCATGTCCTCATCTTGTGGATTTTGTATAAGGCACCACCCTGCGCCAATAAACACAATAATACCCAAAAGTAAAAATATATTGGTATAGCTTACAAAGCTTGCCAAAAGAAAAACAACAGCTCCAACCAAAACATTGGTCCCTGAAGCAATAGCTCTAAGCTTGGAGAGAACAAGAGGGGCAGCAGTTTTATCAAAGTATTGCAACGTTAAAGACTGGTTAAGAGTTTCGTAGTAGTGAAACCCGAATGACATTATTAATGTAGATATAATTATTCCCCAAAAAGAGTCTAAATATCCTGTTATGCCAATACCCACAGCAAATATCAGCAGAGAAAGGGCTGCAAGTTTATGCTCTTTTATAAATATCAACAGATAAACAACCAGCAGTGCAAGAAATCCTGGTATTTCTCTCACACTTTGAATTATTCCCATTTGTTGCCCAGTGATATTAACATTTTCCACGGCAAAGTTATTAAAAATAGTCCTCCAGCCTTGAAAACCTACTGCAAGTAAAATAGTCATCACCAGCAGGTATAAGTACATTTTTTTATTCTGCTTATTTGTTATCATTAAATGCTCTAAACCTAAAATAATTATATCTATTACATTATTCCATAAATACCAGGCTGCTGTATCTGTATTATTAATCAATATTATTTTTAAAACTAAAGCTTTAAATTTTATTTAAAAATATGTTAAGAATAGTTTCGATTAATATATCTTCTAACAAACTTATAATAATTTTGTTTTATAACTTATTAAATATAATGTTCAAAATAATTTGATTAGAAAAAGAAAGAGTGTGTAAAGCTGGATATATTTTTATCAATGAGCTTTAATAGAGAGAGAAGGTATTAAAATGAAAATGAATTTGTTTAGCTTTAAAGGTGAACCGATTATTAAAAAAACGCAGGATGGTCTCACAATAGATAGAGGTAACGGTATAAAAAAAACTGTGTCCATAAACGGTGAGGCAGGTTCACCTACGGAGGCTGACTCACATGATGAGCTTTATTATTTTCCGCATGACAAATTGGCAAAGCTAGATTCTGAAAAAAGGGATTCTCAAAAGTCATCTAGTAGACTACCCAAGAGGGTAAGCAAATTTGTACCTGATAATAGTAACAGTGGACAAAACCTTGACGTAAACGCATAAAATAGAGTACCAATGAAAATAAATCCATTAACTACAACAACTTTACCCAAAAAACAACTTCTAAAGTTAAAAAGCAAAGAGCAGGACTCAACTAAAAGGAATAATAGCATGGACATTAAAGATAATTACAATCCTCCTCATTATCAATCTACAGTAACTTTTAAGGGGACTCCATTAGTTCCTGCTATATATCCAGGTGAGCTAACAAGCTTATTGCCTGAGCAAGTGCAAAATAAACTACCTAGCTTTATTCCAGCTGAGCTTATTACAAACAAAGAGGGTGAGTTGAATCCTCTGGGTAAAGAAGTAATAGCATCTGTAGAGGGTAAGTTATGCCAATTAGGTCAAAAAGACCCAAAAAGTATTAATTATTACTTATTTAAAGGTTCAGACTTTGATGGCACATTGTCTTTGCTTGTGCCAAAAGCAGATGATGCAAAACCAATAGGTCCTGTTATAGATCATCTTGTAGACTTGTCTTTTTTACCTAATGTTCACCCTGGCATTATTACAGGGCGGGATATTAAGAGTTTATCAGAACGACTTGAAAAGTCAGATAGCCCTAAATATAAACCGAACCAAGTGAAAGATAAGCTATTTATATCAGGCTTACATGGTCTACAAAAGTTAGAAAATAATAAAATTAAAGCAAATATATCACCTCAACAGAAGAAAGTATTAAAGACTATTAGAAGTAGTATACAAGAGTATAAAGCTGCAACTCCCTATAATAAAAATAAAATCACATTGTTTGAAGACAAAGAGTGCGCTTATGCATTTCATTTTGACACAAGCTCTGATGATTATAATAGAATGCAAGCAGTAACTCAGGCTTTAAACATTATAAAAGATAGCAATGCTGTGGTGATCATGCCGGATGAGAATAAATGCCCAAAAGAAAAAGAGCTGGCTCATTTAATAATTCAAAATGGTGTACAAACTGTGGATAATATAAATGACACAAATAAAGGTAGTGTCTTTAAATTAATATACGGCTCTGGCGTATTAGAAATAATACCACCGGGTTCAAATAAAGGCACTGTATTTACAGATTTGTTTAATAGTTATAAAGAATCAATTGTAGATAAGTTAGAAGAAAATCCTAACGCAAAAATCATTGCCGCATATAGTGGTGATGACACAACTGATTTTGATACGTTTAAAGCAATTGTGCAACTTAGCAATGCTAATGTTAGAGTTGAACCTGATGCTGTTTTAGTTGTTAATAACCGCAAACCAGACTTGTCGGGTAAAATTGCAGAGCTAGATGGTGAGTTAATTAAAGTAGACATATTAGATAATGTAAGCTTTTTAGAGGGGCAAAATAAACTATTAAGTGAAATTGAAAAATATTATAGGTAACTACTATCATTGAATAGTAGTCTTTTTAAAATAAATTTATATGGATCTTAAATTAAGAGGTTGGATGTATTTTCTAATTTTTATCAAATTAATTTTTAGTATTTATTTTATTTTTTGGTATTTTAGTTTACAATAATTTTGTCTTTAATTTATGTTTTATCAAAATGTAATACTTGAAGTAAATGGAGGTATCGTATGTCAATACAAGAGCTCATTTCCTCAAATCCAATAAAAACATTTGCTACAATTATTACACTATCAATAATTATTTGTTTAACATTGCTTTATATTATAATTTTTACAGATAAATACTTTGCTGTAGCGCTGGGGCCTGTTAAATTTGAGACATTTAATCATAAGATAAAACAAAACTACATTGACCAAAGAGAAAAAGAAGCTCTAGATATTATTACCAGTTTTAGCAACAGTATTGATGTCCCTATATTAATATATAAAAAGATGGGTGACAATCTTAATATTGTTTCAACTAATGATGCAGCAGCCAAACTCTTTTGCAAAGACAAAGAATGGAAAACGCCAGTTTCTCTTGCAGTTACTTATGCAGTTATAGAAAATATGATTGATAATTATCAAGAGTATTCAATGAAACAGCACGGTAGAATAAAACAAGTTCTCACCAATGGCCACAAGCAATTTAGCAAAAGTGCATTGCATCCTTATTATAGAGGGGATTGGTATAAAACGTCTACATCTTTCAACTTTTTAAAACATGAGTATTGGGTTGTTCGATTTTCTCCAACTGATAAAGCACCTTAGGTCGTTTGTTATTAATTTTTGCAGGGGTTCAAAAAGCTAAACAAGCCCTTTTTTTCTTCACCCTTTTTATCAGCAAAATCTTTTAAAACTTTTTCATAAATATCTATCAAGTTTGGATAATGAGCATCAGGGCAATATAGTTTTTCAGCTTTAGCTCTTCCATTTTTGCCAAATTCAACAGCAAGTTCATTGTTATAATAAAGTTTTTCTATGTATTTTGCTAATTCTTCCACATTCTCAGGATCAAAAACCAACCCTGTTTTTTCGTGTTCCACTAGCTCTGGAGTACCACCCATTTTACTGCCTATAACAGGCTTGCCATAGACAAAGGCTTCTATTACTGATACAGGGAAATTTTCAACACCGTTTGTAGGTAATATCATTGCTATGCAATTTTTATACTCATCTTCAAGTTGCTTATGTTTAATAAATCCAAGAAACTTTATATTATCAAGGTTTAACTGTTTTGCTAATTCTTTTAATGCTGCTTCTTGCGGACCTCGTCCAGCAATATGCAATTCTATTTCTTTAGGTAGCATGCTCATTGCTTTAATTAATGTTGGGATATTTTTTATATTTTCTAGCCTTCCAGCAAATAAGAAATAATTTTTATTTGTATAAACAGGTTGCTTTTCAAACATAGTACTTGGTACAAAATTATTTAGCAGTGCAAGCTTGGATTCTTTTATTTTTTCTTTTCTGCATAAGTTCATTATTGCTAAGCTTGGACATATAAACAAAGAAACCGTATCAAAGAGATTATGTGCTTTATTAAATAGCTTCTCAAAAGATACAACAAGACTTGCAATAAAGTTACCATATTTACATCTGTTTATTAAGCAATGAATTATACTACCGCCCACACAAGGTGAATCTTTGCATGGTTCTTGATTTTTCATTAATATAGCAGGGCACATCAGCCTTACATCATGCAAGGTCATAACAACAGGTACATTATTTCTTTTACATGCCCTCAATATAGAAGGTGTTAAATAATAAAATATATTATGACAATGGATAATGTCTGGGTTTATTTCTTTAATTAACGCATCTATTTTTTTTTCTGCTTCAAAATTATAAAAAGGCTTATACCAGTTTAACAAAGCCTGAAAAGGATTATGAAACTGTATGTGCTTTGCAAAAAAGTTTGTATATTTATAATCTTCTTCCAGGTAAGGCTTTTTATCTGTTGAAAAAAAATGAACTTCATGTCCATTCTTACGAAGCAATTGCGCCTCGTTATACATGATCTCTTCGCCACCGCCAAACTCTGTAAATATATGGTGGACTAATAAAACTCTCACTATTATTGGACCTCCTGTATTTGTTGGTATACCTTTAATAATTTAGAATAGTGCATATCTGCCGTGTAAACTTGTTCTGCCTTATGCCGTGCTTTTTTTCCCATATCTATTGTCAATTGAGGGTCTTCATATAGTTTTTTTATAGCTTCTGTCAGTTGATCTATATTGCCAGGCTCGCATATTATGCCGTTTTCATTGTGGTTTACAATCTCTGGAATACCACCTCTATTACTTGCAATAACAGGTTTTCCAAGTGCAAAAGCTTCAATTAAGTTTCTTGGACAATTTTCGAACCAGTCACACGGCAATATTGATGCTATACAGTTAGAATAATCATCTTCAAGGTCTTTTCCTGTCCTAAAACCAACAAATTCTACATTGTTTAAGTTTAAATCTTTAGCTAATTTTAATAATTGCTCTTGCTGAGAGCCTGTTCCGGCTACTCTTAATTTAACTTGTGGAAGTTTTGCCATTGCTTGCAATAAGAAGTGAACACCTTTTTCTTTTGTTAATCTGCCGGCAAAAAGAAAATAGCCTTTATTATCATAATTTGGCTCTTTTTTTAGGTAAGAATTACTCACAAAATTATTAATTACAGTAACTTTTTCTTTTGGTATGCCTGATTTAATAACTAAGTCACTTAATGCTTTACTAGGGCATATATACATATCAGCCTTTGCATATAATTTATGAAATTTTCTTGTTGCAAAGTCTATTGTTCCTACCAAGCTTTTTGCCAGGCTATCATTGAAGCATTTATTAAGTGTACAATGAATAGGATTTTTACCCACACAAAGCTCTTCTGTGCAATATTCTTTGCCACCCAGCATTAATTTGTCAGAAGGGCAAACCAAATCAGGCCCATGGACTGTGTAAGCCACAGGAATTTTTAAATCATAGCAGGCTTTTAATACTGATGGCGTAAGTAAATAGATAACATTGTGGCAATGAACCACATTTGGTTTTATTTCTTTTAAATATTTTTTAAATTTATTTTCTGCTTCTTTATTATAGAAAAGTTTGTAGGCATACTTAAGCAATTCTTTTTTTGATAGTTCAGGGTAATTTATAAATTCAGGAAAATATTTAGCGTATTCATAATCTTCTATAAAATAAGGTTTTTTGTTTGATGCGAAAAAGTAAACCTCATGACCATCATCTTTTAATAAACCGGCTTCTTCCATCATTACAGGCTCTACTCCACTAAAACCGGTAAAAAAATTATTTAACATTAATATTTTCATGAAACATATCCCACTATTTTTAATTGCCTTTAACCAAACTTGTGCAACTTATATTTGTATCTTAATTTATATTAAATCACTCTATTTAAAGTAAATAATATAAGACTAAAAAACAATACTTATTTTAGAAATAAAATGTTTAAACATATATAGTCTTTAATTGGTTTTCGGATAACCGTAAAAAATAATATCACAAAATAAAAATAACTTTTAATTTCGAATAAAAATTAAGGTAACTTTTTGTTAATTTTCTTTTTCTCATCTCCTCTAATTAATGAATATAAAACTAAAGTATGATATAATAATACAAAAGTTTAATAATTACTATACATTAATTGTATAAGCATTGCGCATTACCTTGTATTAAGACTGTATCTCAAATGTCAATTGATATTTATATCTTTTATGCTGTGTTTATGAAGGAGTTGTGTAAATTTTATTAACAAATGCCAAATTATTTTATAAGTTAAAAATTATTTTTAACTTATAATAATTTATGCTAATTTAAAATTGAGAATAGCTTGAGAATTAAATTAATTTAGGAAATACAATAAAATAAGGCAGAATTTATGAAATCAATTACTTTTTTTGAGCAAACAAAGGAAATTGTTGGCGCTAATACTTTGTGCATTCGATTAGCTAATTATATAGCCGAAAATTTTGATGATACTAAAGTTTTTTATATTGGCCACAAAGACTACGAAGCAAAGCATCTTATTAATATGGATAAGGTTAATTATATCAACTATGAGGTTGGTAAAAAGCTTTCCTTTGATGAAGACACTGTTTTGATTACATCTATATTAAACATATTTGACGTGAATATTGAGCTAGACTTGTCTAATAGAGTTAAATTGTTATTTTGGTCAATTTTTCCTCTAGACATGGCTTATTTGTTCCCTTTTGCCCATAAATATGTTTACAAAGTATCTTCAGACCCTAAGAAAATATGTAAATTTTTAAAATTTGTTTATGGCTGCGATTACACTAAAGTCCAAGAAGGCTATAAGTTCATGTATAATAATGGAGCTTTAGCATTTATGGATTCTCTAAATTTAGATTCATCAAATGACTGTATGGCTTTTAGTCCAACTGATAGGATTCATTATTTGCCTATACCTTTAACACCAAAGGAGCACAGTATTAATCCTAATTTAATAGAAGATGAAGTAATTAATTTAGGATGGCTAGGGCGTTTAGTAGAGTTTAAAATTCATTCTCTTGCCGGGGTCATCAAAAATGCTACCTTATATGCGGATAACTATAATAAAAAAATTAAAATACATATTATTGGATCAGGAAAAGATCAAAATTTACTCGATCAATGTATTATTTCTGATAACGTAGAATTAATCTTTTTGAATACCATATCAGGGGATAAACTTGATAGCTATATTTTAAACAATATAGACATTATGTTTGCGATGGGAACTTCTTGTATAGAAAGCTCTAAATTGCATATTCCTTCTATATTAATAGATGCAAGTTATAAAGAAATACCTTTAGATTACAAATTCAAGTGGATTTATGAAACTCATGACTATTGCTTGGGCGAAGACGTAGCAACAATGAAAACACAAAATCCGCATAGCTTTGAGGATATCATATCACATGTTTATGACACCCAGGAAGGTAAAAAAATAGTAGGTAATAAATGTTATGACTATTTCCAAAATAGCCACAGCATTGATCTGATAGCTAAAATGTTATTTGATCTTGCACCTAAAAGCAATGTGTCTATTTCAGACTTAAGAAGTTTAAATCTTTATAAAGCTAAGTTCCAACTTATTAAACAGTTTAAACGAAAAGTTTTAAAAATTAATAATTAAAACAATACTAATTTTTAAAATAAACGATTAGTTTTAAAAGGAAGGAAATGTTTATGATGAGATGTGTATTAAGTCTTATATTATTTTTGTTCTTTATTCCCTTAGAGCCAGTTCAGGCTAGTGGTGTTTTTACGAGTGGAATAAATGGACACATTGAAAAATCTCCTATTAAACAAGTAAAAAATAAATATAGATTTTTTAAGCTGACAAAAAAAGCTGTAAGTATATACAAAACATACAATGACGTAGCTAATTTAACTTGGCTGGAGAATTTAGCAAAGTATAAAGTTTATTCTCTTGTTAATGTTGTTGAAAATACTAATTTTTATAAAGATAACTATAATAAAATAGTTGAAACATACAAAAAAAATTCAATCTATAATGAGGTGCCACTAGATTATAAGTATAAGTGGATTTATGAAACTCAAGATTATTGCTTGTACGAAAATGTCTCAAGTATGCCGGTAAAAAAAATGCACAATGTTGATAAAGTAATAACTCAAGTATACAAGCAAGATGGTAGTAAGCTGGTATCGAACATAGGCAATATGGGTAATAAGTTTTATGATTATTTTAAAAGAAATCACAGCTTTGATGTAATAACCCAAGTAAAAAGACAAACTATTTATAAACTAAAGTCCCAACTTATTAAGCAGTTTAAACGAAGAATTTTTTAGATCACCCGTGAAAAAAATTATCAGTTTTAACGTTAAGGAAGGAAAATCTTATTATGAAAAGTTTATTAAGTCTAATATTGTTACTTTTGATTTCTCTAGCTCCGGTTCAAGCGACTGAATTTCCTAATGGCAACGTCCCGGATGGACTTGGCATAAATATTCACATGGGCAACTTTACTATTCAGGATATGAATCTGATTAATGAAACCGGTTTTGGTTTTATTAGGACAGATTTACTCTGGCACGAAGTAGAAAAAGAAAAAGGAGTCTACGACTTCAAACCTTTTGACCAATTAATTGCTGAGTTAAAGAAAAAAAATATGAGAGCATTGCTTATACTTGATTATGGAAATCCGCTATATAATTCTCATAATAGTATTTTGACCCAAGAAAGCAAAATAGGGTTCATAAACTTTGTAAGGGAAGCTGTTACCAGATACAAAGATGACGATGTGATTTGGGAAATATGGAATGAGCCTGACTGTACTGGATTTTGGGATCCGCAGCCAAGCTATGCAAAATATATGGATTTGGTAAAAGGTGTTGTGCCTGCAATAAGAAGTATAGATCCAGATGCTAAAATAATTGCTCCTGCAAGCGGTGACCTTAATCCTCCCTTTGCTTTTTTAGAAGAATGTTTTAAAAGGGGATTATTAGATATCGTAGATGGGCTATCAGTTCATCCTTACAGAAAAGATTATCCTGAATCTGTCATTGCTGATTATAAGAGCTTAAGAGCACTTATAAAAACATATAACCCTGCAAAAGAGAACATGCCAATAATTTCTAGTGAGTGGGGCTATTCTTCAGCCGGGGAGGGTATGAACGAAGAGGTTCAAGCAAAAGCATTATTAAGAATGTTTTTACTAAACTTATATGATAATATTCCTATATCAATTTGGTATAACTGGAAAAATGACGGATATGTACCTTTTGCAAAAAATCATAATTGGGGAATTGTAAGCTATTTTAACAAAGACCCTAAAGTTGCAAGAACAAAGCTCATGGAGATGATAGAATTATTAAGAGGCAAAAAATTTGTTAAACGATTAAATCATAGTGACCCTAACGTATACATATTAAGATTTTCATCTAGTAGTAATAATGAACATGTTATGGTCGGCTGGGTAAAAACAGGTACTGCTTCTTTCAAACTATCAGACGGCAATACTTATCACGTAACAGACATGCCACAATTCTTGCAAACTGATGAAATTCTGGAACTAGACAATAATTAAATTTAGCAATATCTACTAGGAGGTGGAGTATGACAAGATTTTATGAAGGAAAAAGAATAAACTTAAGAGAAGCAGAGGCTCGAGATGCAGAATTCACTTTAGAGTTAAGGCTGGCAAATCAAAGCTTAAATGAGTTTTTAACTAAAATTGACAATGATATAGAAAAGCAAAGAAAATACATAGTAAACCATCAAAATAAAGGTGAAGACTGTTATTTTATCATAGAAAGTAAGAATGGTGAAAGATATGGTACTGCTCGAGTCTCTGATGTTACAGAAGAAACTTTTCTTCCAGGGAGCTGGGTTATAAAAAAAGGTGCACCTAGCTATGTAGCTTATGAAACATACTTTGCAATTTTTGACTACTCCTTTATAGAACTAGATAAAACAAGCTGTGTGCTAGATGTTAAAAAAAGTAATATAGCTAATTTTAAACTGCATACAAGAATGGGCGCAACTGTTAAAAGTGAAGATGATGAAAAAATCTACTTTGACTTCACAAGAGAAAAATACCTAAAAGCCAGAGAAAAATACGAAAGATTTACTATAGACCGCGATGATCAAATTAATCAACTGGTTAAATAAATATTGATTATTAAATCAGGATTAAATTTAAAAATTTAATCCTGATTTTGATTAAAATATTTATTTTGTTTATTTGTAATATAATAAGCTAAATGGGACAAAAATTTAATGGAATTGGCTATATGTGTGTAAGGAATACAAAATAAAATGAAACTTTTAAAAACAAGCTTTTTATCTGGCATTTCGACCTTAATAAAGATATTAAGCGGATTTATAGTAAACAAACTTGTGGCTGTATATATAGGCCCTTCCGGTTTAGCGATGATCGGACAATTTCAAAATTTAATACAAATAATTTTAACTTTTGCCAACGGAGCAATAGATAAAGGTGTAGTAAAATACATTGCAGAATATCAGGAACAGCCTGACCAAAGAAGAAAGGTTATATCTAATTCTTTTTTGATCAGTGTAGTGTGTGCTTTTGTGATGTCTGCTATTCTCTTTATTTTTAATAAAGAATTCTCTATTTATTTCTTAAAGGATATTCAGTATAGTAGCGTATTTGTAATATTTGCTTTTACAATAATATTATTTGCTTTAAATAGCCTGTTTTTAGCTATATTAAATGGTTATAAAGAAATAAAAAAGTTTATTATAGTAAATATAGTTTCCAGTATAGTAACGTTAATATTTGTTTCTTTACTGGTTGTATATTTAAAATTATACGGTGCGCTGTTGGCGCTGGCGACCTCGCAAGCTGTGGTATTCTTTTTTACTATATTTTTTGTAGTTAAATCCAGTTGGTTTGACATTAAAAACTTTTTTGCTAAAGTTGATAAAGTTATTATGTTAAAATTGGGCAAATATTCATTAATGGCACTTACTACAGCACTAACAATACCACTTGCTCAAATAATCGTAAGAGATTTTATCACTACGACTATTTCGGCAGATGCTGCCGGATTTTGGCAAGGTGTTTATAAAATATCAGATGTTTATTTGATGGTAATAACAACTTCTTTAAGTATTTATTACTTACCAAGGCTTTCTGAAATAAAAGATAACAACGAACTAAGAAAAGAAATTTTGCAAACATACAAAATAGTAATGCCGATTGTAACAGTTTTGGCTGTTGCTATATGGATATTTAAAGGCTTTATAATACAAGTTCTTTTTACTGAAGAATTTATGCCAATGAAAAGTCTTTTTATGTACCAGCTTATTGGTGATGTTTTTAAAGTTGGAGCCTGGCTACTGGCATTTATAATGGTTGCAAAAGCAATGACCCGTTATTATATAGCAATGGAAATTATTTTTAGTATTATTTATGTTATTTCTTCGATTGCGTTTATAAATAATTATGGGTTGATCGGCTCGACTATGTCATTTGCATTTACATATATGCTATCTTTCTTTGCTTTAATTTATATTTTTAGAAAAATTATATTGCTTCCTAAAAATACGGCTTAGCAACCTTCTGATTTATTAAGCAATAAAAATTTCTAAATTTATAAAGAAACAATCTACAATAGTAAAATCGCAGGAGTGTAAATATGTCAAGATTTTATGAGGGAAACAGAATAAACTTAAGAGAGGCAGAAGTCAGTGATGCGGAACTTATTCTAGAGTTAAGACTTAATCAAGACTTAACCAGATTTTTAAATAAATTAGATAATGACTTGGCAAAGCAAAGAAAGTATATACTTGATCATCAAAATAAAGGTGAGGATATTTATTTTATTGTTGAGGGTAAGGATAAAGAGCGGTATGGAACAGCTCGAATTCATGATGTCACAGAAGATAGTTTTAAGTGTGGCAGCTGGATACTAAAGCCTGGCATCCCAAGCTATGTAGCTTTAGAAAGTTATTTTACTTGCTTTGACTATGCATTTATTGAACTGAACAAAAGACACTGTAAGCTTGATGTTGTAAAAGGCAATCTTAGTGTTATTAATTTACATAAAAAAATGGGGGCTAAGTTAGTAAATGAAGATAATGAAATGCTTTACTTCTACTTTTCTCGAGATGTCTATCTTGATTCCAGAAAAAAATATCCTAAATATGCATTAAATAGGAACTCGCGAATAAAGCAAGTGCTTAAATAAACTTTAAAAGTATTTTTAAGTTAGCATAAATTCTCTTTATAAATCTTTGTTTCCAGATTCTTCTGTCAATTCTTTAGTTACAACTTTGTCAAGAATGCCATACTCTTTTGCTTGGTTTGCGGTCATGAAAAAGTCTCTTTCTGTGTCTTCCTCAATTTTGCTTAGCTCTTGTCCAGTCATTTCGGCCATTATTTCGTTCATTTGTTTTTTTATTCGCTCTATTTCATTAGCTTCGATCATTATGTCTGTAGCTTGGCCTCTTGCGCCGCCAGAAGGCTGGTGTATCATAATTCTTGCATTTGGTAGAGCCATACGCTTGCCCGGAGTGCCGGCTGCTAATAAAAATGCTCCCATACTACAAGCTTCACCAAGACAAATAGTATTAATATCGGCTCTAATATGTTTCATTGTGTCATATATTGCCATACCTGCAGTAATATAACCGCCGGGACTGTTAATATATAGCATTATATCTTTTTCAGGGTTTTCGGCATCTAGCAGCAGCAGTTGTGCAACTATAGAGTTGCCTACTTCATCATCAATAGGTGTGCCTAAAAATATAATACGTTCTCTTAAAAGCCTTGAAAGTATATCAAAGGATCTTTCACCCCTGCTAGATTGCTCTATTACTGTTGGGACATAACTTAAAATGGTATTGATATCCATAATTTATAACCTCTCAAACGGAATACTTTATACTGCATATTGCTTCTTTATAGAGTACTATATTTATTATTATATTGCAAAATGTTAAGAAAATTAAATTTTTTTTATTTAATAATTTAAAATATTTTTGTGTTTGATTTCTTATTTGAAGGTATTGTGTATATTTAAATTAAGTATTATTAAGGTTTCGTTTGCATTATATTGACACTTGGTTAATATTATGAAATAATTTGAATATACAAATTGTATATTAATTAATATTTTAAAAAAACTTTTTTGTATTAAGTATAAAAATTTCTAGTAGTAGCACATTGAATTCTGTTATTGTAGATAAATTTGATAATTTTAGCAGAAGAAAATAGTATTATATTTAAAAATTGAGCTTTAATTAATTGATGATGCTCAATTAGTTAGCAATGCAGATATTTTAGTGGTATAAGTTTTTGAGGTGGCTTAGATCACGTCATTAAATTGGGGGGTGAGGTTTGAGCTGTTTGTTATAGTATTGGATTATCCCTAAACTCAATTATAGCAGCATAATAACTGTCGACCAAGTTGATAAATAAAAATTTAAATGGATCTAATAGTGTTAATAGGAGAAATATATGAGTGTAAATTTAAAATTTCTAAAATCTAAGCCGCGCTCCGGGTTTACATTAGCAGAAATGCTTACTACGTTAATTGTTATATCCATCATTGTAGCTGTTACAATGCCTGTTTTTACAATGAGAAAAAGTTCTGAAGCTAGAATTGATACTGAAGCTCAGGCATGTGTGGAGCAACACGGTGGTGACTCAACCAAGCCTGCTTGCGCAGGAGCTATTGATCGATGTAAAAGAAATGTAATGAATACTTGCGGTACTTTAGATCGATATATAAATTATGACGATGGAACTGATGATAATGAATTATCTGCCTTAAAAATACTTAGAGATACTTGCGAAGAAGGTGGAAAAAATGCTTGTGATACTTTTCTTGAAAGATGTATAACGAATCCAAACCTTTGTGATTTACCTAAAGTTTCGGGAGCCTTAAGCCCTGAACATGACATGGACTTGCAGTATTTTCTTAAGCAACCGGTTGAATCTTCAAACTTAGGAACAATCTATATATATGAGCAAGTGGATAATTATTATAGGCAGGGTGTTGAGCAGATTCAAGAAGCTGTAAGAAATAGTTGTATTAACGGCGGAGATGCCGGTTGTGCGCTACTAGTTAATTATTGCAAAGAAGAAAAAGAAGTGGATGCATGCAAAGCTTTGATAGCAGGCTGTGATAATGAGCATAAAACTGCTTGCAGGCATGGTTATATTAACAATTTAAATAGATCTTGCCTTGAAATTAAAAATGCATTAAATACGGATGAGAGTAAACCTTATGGTTTAAGCTATGATGTAGAGGGTACTAATGCTAAGGCTTATTGCGATATGACAACTGATGGTGGTGGATGGACCTTGGTAATAAAGGCTCATGGCAGTTCGGATAATTTTGATTTTAACTCTCTGCTTTGGACAAGCGATGAGGTGCTAAATCCTGATGAACTTGACTTAACTAGAACGAGTTACCCCGATGATGAGCATAAAAACCTTGCGTTTTCTTATGTTCCATTTGATCATATTAAGCTAGTGTTCTATTCGCTAACAAAGGATCCTAATGCAGAGTTTGTCAATTTAGATATAAGCGGAAATAATTTAAAAAGCTTATTTCAAGGTGGAAATATGAATACAACCGTGGGCGTAGACAAATGGGCAAAGTTGGTGGTTTCTACCTCTGGAGGTTGGTCATTACAAAAAAATTGTCGCAGAGAAGGCTTAAATGCTATGGATGATATTGCAAAACATGCTCGTGTAAGAATTGGAATAATTGGAAATCAAGAAAGTGATTGCCATACTCCTGATAGTTATATAGGCCTGGGCGGTACTTATGACCATTGGAGTTACAATAAGCCGGTAAGCGTAGGTAATTATTGTGATAGAAGGTATTGGTGCTATTATCGCAAGGATGCAGATCAACCTATCAAGCAAGATGACATTGGAAAAAACAATGCAGCTTTTGCATTTTTGTACATTAAGTAAGAGAAATCTGGAATTAAATTGATGGGCAGTATTATAATAATAAGGATAAAATAAAATGAAACAAAGAAAAGGTTTTACTCTAGTTGAAGGACTATTTTTATTATTATTGACAAGCGTTGTTTTGGCTTTGACCATTCCTGTGATTACGCAGTTATCTGCAACAAAGTCGAATATGGATAATTATGCGGTAGATTGTATTGAAAATAGGTCATCTAAGTCTTGTGATGCGGCACGCAGGGGAGCTTTGTATGAGCGGGAAAAAAGTATTAATACTTTATATAGATATGTAAGTGATGGTACTGAAAAACAAATAACAAAAGCTCTAAAAGAGTTGAATCAGGCTTGTTTGGAAGGATCTACAAGCGCCTGTGATTTGTTTATCGATAGATGTGTCCAAGATGAAAAAGTTTGTGACATACCTTCCGGTGAAAATAAAAATTATGACCTGAGAGCTTTATTAGAAATGGACTATAACACAAATAATCAAACTAATGAGAGCTATAATACCGGAAGAATTTATTTGGCAAAAGCAATAACCTCGCGCTGTAATCAAAGGGTCAAAAATATTTTAAAGATAACGCGTGAGACTTGCTTAAATGCTAAAGACAATAATAATGACAATATTATCGCGTGTAATATAGATAATAGAAATTGTCTGGAAGATTCGAATGAAGCTATTGTTGATGGTTGTAATGACGGGAATGAGGACTATTGCAAATTAGGCTATGAAAGAAATATTAATAGGACTTGTTCTCAGATATACAATGCTTTACCTTCATATTTAGATGGCACTTATTCCTTATCTAAGAACGATAGTGGAGATTCTTATAGGGCGTATTGTGATATGGATGGTGGAGGATGGACTTTATTACTTAAAGTTGACGGTAGTTTATCAACCTTTAGATATGATAGTGATATGTGGACAAATACCACTGAGCATAAAAATTCAGAAACAAACCTTGATCATACTGAGCATAAAAGTACAGCGTTTGCGCATGTGCCTTATAAACAAATTAAATTAAGAATGGTAACTCCGGTGGA
This sequence comes from Candidatus Gastranaerophilales bacterium, assembly GCA_028277625.1. Classification (GTDB taxonomy): domain Bacteria; phylum Cyanobacteriota; class Vampirovibrionia; order Gastranaerophilales; family JANQFW01; genus JANQFW01. Next base: position 45,106 of record JANQFW010000056.1, read on the forward strand.
TAGCTGCTCAGGCATTACATCCTGCCATGGCAGTACAAAAGTTACTTGTATAACTTCTTGTAAGTATAATAAAGGATTTAATAGTTCAGCTGTTACAACAGATTTAATATTTAGTAAAAAAAATAAATCTGCTTTAGAGATGTTTTCTACAAATGAGTTTTTTGAGCTGGATTTGATAAGATCATATAAGGGGTATGACGATGATAAGTTTATGCTCACAACCATGCCTAATGGTCAATTGGAAAGTGCTTATTTTGAATTTGGCATAAATTCGCAGTCGTCGCTGTATGATTGTGATGGTCAAAAGTTTACATCTGCGAGGATTGGAATAATAGCTTCCGGTAAGAAAAAAACCGGTGGCCCGAATTGTACTGTAGAAGGCTTGCCTAGCATAAAAAACGGCAGTTTTGACAGATGTGAGAGATGTAAAAATAATGAGTTTAGCAGTGCTATTGGAATAGGCTTGTATAATTCCGGCTCTGATATGACTGCCGGCAATTATTATTCTAAAGACCCTAATAAGAAGCCCTCGTTTGCTTATTTATTTGTTAAATAATAGAAAGTGAAAGTAAAAAATGAAGTATTATAAAAATAAAGGTTTTACTCTTGCTGAATTTTTAGTTGTTTTAGCAGTTATAAGCATAATTCTTATTGCTTCTAAGCCTATAATGACAGTAAGAAAAAATATGCAAAATTTTGATATAGATGCTGTTAGTTGTTTAAAAAGTGAATTTTTTGAGCCTGAATCTGAGGCTTGTGAGCAATCTATTGAAAAATGTAGATTTAATAGTGGAAAAGCCTGTGACACTATTAAATATGTTGCAGATCATGGTAGAGCTTCAGAGCAAAATACTGCAAGACAAGTATTAAGGGGGATATGTGATCAAGGTGGAGAGGAAGCTTGTAAATATTTTGTGGATAGCTGTATAAAGGATTCCGACAGCTGTGATCTAAACAAGAGTGATAATGATCTGAATTTTTACTTGTTACAGCCTGCAAAAAGTAAAAATCTAGGCAGGATAAAAGTGAAAAAATATGCAAATACATATTTGTTACAAGGTCTTAATACGCTTACAAGTGAAGTACAAGCAGCCTGTAGCGCAGGCGGAGATACTGCTTGCATTATGTTAGCTGAGCAGTGTAAAACTAATTCTCATTGGGACTCTTGTAGAATATTGTTGGACAATTGTACCGGTGGCTCTGAAATGGCCTGTAAGCAAGGTTATATGTACAATATGAATAAAAGTTGTAAAACTATACGTGACACATTCAATCCCCATAAGGAAACCAGTGCAGCTCAGATTTCAAAGCTTGAAATGCCGGCATCGGGAATATTTATGATTACACCAATGGGTTGGGAGTCAAGATCAAAAGATATTAGTGCCAGTAAAAAGCCTTTTAGAGTTTATTGCAATATGGAATTGGATGATGACCCGGATGATAATGAACCGCCTGGGGGTTGGACACTTGTAATGAAGCAAAAAAAAGGTGATGGAACTACTTTGCGAGGTGACAAAGATATTTGGACAGCTTCTGACCTCAAGAACTTTTCCAGCGATTATTATCTTGATGATAAAGTTGAGTTTATGAATGTAGACAAGGATAAGCATCAGAATTTTGTATCAAGAGGTTTTAGGTTAGTGCCTGTTGAGTATAAATTATTATTAGCTGCATCAAATGAAAGTACATATTGGACGCATGACGCGCAGGGGGCTAGTGCTCAGCAGCTCTTTGCTATTCCAAAAAAAATGAGCGAGCCTGCAAATAATCTAAGACCAGACTGGTTTATCGGTAGCTCTGTAGATCCTAAAACCAGATTTCCTGATGGTACTACTATTATTAGGTCGGCAAGCAAGGATTTCAATCATCAACAGGTGTTTAGGTCTGATGTAAGCTGTGGTGTACGTTGGGGCTGGACGGCAAATGATATGACAAGTAATAGACAAAGAGGCTCTCATAAGGCATGTGGAGGACTAGGTGCTTATGGTGAAGAATATGGGGGTAGAAAAATGGGTAATGCAGAGGGAGCCTGGCAGCCGGCTGACCTTTATCTTTATGTAAAATAATAAATTTTAGCTTGATAATAAAAACTCCTTGCTTTAACTATTTGAAGGTGGGGAGTTTTTTGTTGTTTATTTTTTTACAATACTAGCGCAACATAATTTAAAACTTTACAAACTATTACTTTATAATGCATTTTGCTTCTTTATGGTGTATTATGTTTATTATAATATTATAAATTTTTATGAAAATTAATTTCTTGATAAATATTTTTTGTATATATTTTGTATGTTTAACTTGCTTAAATTTTCTCAATATTATTGATATATCTCGAAAAGCTTAATTTGAAACTCAATAAATCAACAATATAAATAATTGGTAGTATTAGTACTTGATATAACTTAGACTATGTCATAAAATTGTGGGGTGAGGTTTTAGCTATTTGTTACAGTATGGGATTATGCCCCTAAAAAACATCTTAGCTGCACAATAAATATCGACTAATTTTATTAGAAAAATTTTAAATGCATTTAATAGTGTTAATAGGAGACATATATGAAGATAAATATTAAACTGCCAAGACTTAAACCTTACCGAGGATTTACACTTGCAGAGTCGTTTGTTGTAATGGCTATTGTATCTGTTTTGATTATTGTTTCGATGCCGGCACTAACTACACGTAAGGCAACAAAGGTAAGGGTTGATAACATAACGCAAGAATGCATTATAAATCAAAATGGAAAATTATCTTCTGATGCTTGCAAAGCTGCAATAGAGAGGTGTAAGCTTGATAAAGGAAATAGCTGCAATACATTAATGCGTTATGTTGCTAATGATGATAAGGACAACTCCACTAATAAAAAGAATGCTTTAAAAATCCTTAAAGACGTTTGTGAGGATGGTGGACTTCAGGCATGCGATGTGTTTATTGATAGGTGTATTGCTGATTATGATAATTGTAATATAGATAAAAAAAATTCGTTAGCTAAACTCGATTTGAATTATTTTTTAAGCCTTCCATCAAATGATTCTAACTCCGGTAGGTTATATCTTATAAAGCAAGTTGAAGACTTGTATAAACAAAATATTGAAAATATCAGGAAAACACTAATTTCTAGCTGTAAGAAAGAAAACTCTGACCAAAGCTGTGAATTGCTGGCCGGTTTTTGTACGGAAATTGCAGATAAAGAATCTTGTGAGGCTATTATTGATGGATGTAATATGCAACTTGATCTTGATGAAGATGCAGGTAAATCAAATGCTTGCAAGTATGCATATATAAATGATTTTAATAGAAGTTGTTTACAAATTAAAAATTTGATCGATACCAAGGAAAGCAAAGAATATAGCTTAACATACAATGAAGATGGTGATTTTTACGGTGCATACTGCGATATGGATGGAGGGTGGACGCTTGCTTTAAAAGTGCTTGGTAATAACACTCAATTTACTTATGGTTCTAAGTTTTGGACTAACGAACTCTCCTTTAATCCTGAATCCACTAACTTATTTATAGCAAATCATAAGAGTCAAGCTTTTAATTATGTTCCTTTTAACTTTGTCAAAGTCGTATTTCGTACCCCTATCAATGACTCTAAAGATAGAGTGTTAACAATACCGGTTAATCAGCCAAGCTTAAAAGATCTTTTTGCCGGCAACTACAATCAGACAAACATGACGATTGACCATTGGAAAGATTTGATTGACTCATCAGATGATTCTTTGGAATCGAATTGCAATAAGCAGGGATTTAATACACAAGGAGGTAATTTGAATTTTGCACAATGTAGAATAGGCATAATATCAAGTACTGCTGCAAATTGTGATCAACCTAGCAGCTATATTGGAGTTGGCTGTAAATATCCCTTGGAATCCGGTTCTCCGGTAGCCGGAAACTTTCCGGACTCAGCAGAATCGGATTTGGTTCAATCCTCTTTTGTTTATATTTATATAAAGTAAACTATATTGACCACTACCAACTATAGAACTAAAAAAAATTATGATAATTTGGAGCTGTATAAAATGAATAAAAATAAAGCTGGTTTTTCTTTAGCGGAAGTTTTGTTTCTTATATTAATTGTAGGTATTTCAGTTACTATTTTAATGCCTATTTTTACACAAGTAAAAGAGTCTTCTGGTGTTAGCGATATTTCACGAGACTGTATTCTTACTGATAAGGGCGATACGTCTAAAAAAACGTGTATAGGGGTAATTGATTCGATCAGAGCGGGTCAAAAATCTAAATACAATACTCTTTTATATTTTGTAGATAAAGGAGAGCCTCAATCTAAGTATGCAACAGGAGTTCTTTATGAAGCATGTGTCCAAGGCGCCGGGCTAGCTTGTGATTATTTTTTGGACAAGTGTGCTAATGGATCGTGTGGCAATTTTAGATCCCTTATCTCACAAGATTATCACCCCACAACAACAAAAGGCGATAGTTACAAAAATCGTCTGGTTCAAGGTGTTACATATCTGAAAGAGCGTATTGAAAGATATTGTAAAAAAAATATGGAAGAGGTTGTAGCTGAAATTTTAAAGACGTGCAAAAAAAAAGGCAAAGATTCTTTGGCATGTCATATAGATGAATATAAATGCTCATCAGATGATGTTAACTTTATTATCGATCGATGTAATGAAGGTAGTGACATGTACTGCAAGTTGGGCTATGAAAAAGAGTACAATCGAACTTGTAAGCAAATTAAAAATGTATATGATTCCCCTAAAAATGGAAAGTATAGGTTAACCTACGGAATAAATAAAGGCCAGCACTATGAAGCTTATTGTGTTATGAATGATGACTTGGATATTGATACAGGTAATACAGGTGGGTGGACTCTTGCTCTAAAAGCTGATGGCAATAGCTCGATATTTCAATATAAGTCACATTATTGGGAAAACACAAATGATTTTCAAAGAAATGAAGTTAATTTAGATCAAACAGAACATAAGAGCTTAGCCTTTACAAATGTTCCTTTTGATCAAATAACGCTTAGGCTTGTAACAGAAACAACAGCTAAAACTTGTAAAAAGTATAAATCTTGTAGCTCAACAGCCGGTGTTAAGTGTAAACTTAATAAAAAAGTAACAGGCAAGAACTGTGCAATGACAACAACAATCCGGTTTAGTTTGCCTAAAGATAATAGTTTGCCTGATGCCAGTACCTACCCTGAAGCTTATAATTCTTTATTAAGTTTATTTTCTGGAGGATTTTATTCAATTGCTGATGATAGAAAATTTTGGTTAAATGTTGTTCCAGGCTCTAAACTTGATAAAGTTCATTATAGTATAGGTATAAATGCAATGACAGATAATATTGATGAGGCAGAATGTGACCTTGCGGCTGTTAGAATAGGAGTAGCTGCTGCAGGAAAGAAAAATGATAATAAAGAATGTAAGGATAAATGGATCTATGATCCTAAGACAGGCATTTTTACCGTTCATGAGAATACTAAAAAAGATGGTGCGTGCGCTTGTGCGTTTAATAATATTATGAGTTTTACCGGGATAGGAGGTTTTAGTAATGAAACTGACTTAACTGCCGGAAATTATTACAGAGAAAAAGATATACGCTCATTTGGATACATTTTTGTAAGATAGAAATCAAAAACACTTTAATATGACTCAGAGAAATTTTGATAGTCATAATATTTTGGAGACAATAATAATGATAAAAAAATGCGGTTTTACTCTAGCAGAGTTTTTAGTCGTTTTAGCGGTTACATCGGTTCTTTTAATGGCGGTTATGCCAGTTGTAACAATAAGAAAAAAAATTGATAAGTATGATTTAGATGCTATTTCGTGCATAAGGTCTGAAAATGCTTCTAATTTAGAATCAAAAGCTTGCCGGGATTTGATTGATAAGTGCAAATCAAATGCAGGTAACTCTTGCGATACAATGTTTTATTTTGCAAAGCACGGAAAAGACAAAGACAAGGCTGCATCAAGAAAAGTACTGAGAAAGTTATGTGATGGTGGTGCAGCAGTAGCTTGTCAATATTTTATAGATTCCTGCAAAAAAGATTCTTCTCAATGTGATATAGGTGGGACTGATGATGAGAGCGATTTGCGATTTTACCTTAATTTAGAAAATAATTCTGATAATATTGGAAGATTAAAAATAAAAGATGGGATCAAATCTTATTACTTTGCAGGTAATCCCAATATTCTAAAAGAAGTTGCAGATGCTTGTAAAAATGAAGGTGAAACGGCATGTATGGTTTTTATCGAAGCGTGCACTATAAAAAAGGATCTTGGAGCTTGTAAGACTTTAATAGATAGTTGTACAGACGGATCTAGTGTTGCTTGTAAGCTTGGGCATGATTATAACTTGAATAAAACATGTAAGTCTATTAGAGATATCTTTAATCCAAATAGGTTAGCAGTTATTCCAAATCCGCCAGCTACCGGAATATATAAGATAACCCCTGTTGGTTGGAATACAAAAGATGGTGATACTGAAAATGATCCGTTTAAAGTTTATTGTAATATGACTTTGGATGATGATCCAAATGACAGCGAGCCTGCCGGTGGCTGGACTCTTGTGATGAAGCAAAAAAAAGGTGATGGTGAGACACTGCAAGGGGACAATAAGTACTGGACAAACGCTGATTTACTTCTTAAAAATGCTGTTTTGAATGACAAAGAAAGCTATATGAATGTGGATGATAATAATTTTATATCTCGTGGGTTTAGGACTGTTCCCGTTACTTCAATGCTTTTGCTAGATGCTGCAAATGAAGACACTCATTGGACGCATGAGACAGTAAGTCCAAGTGCATTTCAAGCATTTGGTACACCACTTATTTTAACTGAAGGTCCTAATTCATTGAGACCTAATTGGTTTGTACATGCAAAGAACATGCCTTGTGATCCTGATAGCTCAGAAGAATGTGAGCGCTATTATGAACTTGGCTCTGCTTGTAATGTATTTAATCATGAACAGCATTTTCAAGGATCACCAGATCCTCACTGTGCTGTTAGATGGGGTTGGACAGCTGACAATAAATACAATACACAACCCGGCTCGCACAATACTTGTGGAGGCCTTGGAGCGTATGGAATAAGGTATGGCAAGTCATTAATGAGTAAGAATAAAGGAATTTGGCAGCCTGATACCCTTTACTTATATGTAAAATAATAAATACATTGCAATAATTAAACCTCCTAGTTTTTAAGATTTAAAGCTAGGAGGTTTTGCTTTTATTATTCATTTTGTTCGTAAAATATTTGTTAAACCAAGGAATACCTATACCTAACATTAAGCAAGAATAAATAATACCTATTGCGCTAGCAATATTAAGCTTTTTTATATTTTTGGAAACATCAATACCAGATTTTCTTATTTCTTCGTGAGATTTAACAGAGGTACCTGAAATAAAATGTTTAATTTTTTTGATAAAGCCGGCATTTTTAGGCAATGTTGCAGTTTGATTTAACAGTTCAAATTTGTTTTTTCTAGCCATTAAAGAAGCTGTTCCTTTTGTAACAACACCTCCCAGAACTAGCCAGTTTAAAAATCCGCTAACATCTCTAATACTTGTTTCCCTAAGCTCATTTTGATCAGCAGATGCAGCCATTCTGCCCAGAACTGTAATTCCGAAGATAGTTTGTAATTGCTTTTGTGATAGCAGAGGGCTATTAAATTGCAGTTTAGAGCCTAGTTCTTTCAAATTATTTGGGTTGAGCATTTTAACGGAATTTTTTCCACTGATAATGCTTAATAATAATAAGCCAAATCCACCTATACTAAGACCTTTTTGTATAGTGAGATTTCTTTTTTCTTTAGATGATAAGTTCTTATTTTCAAAACTGCAGCTCATATTTCCTACAAAGCCTTTTTTACCGGTTCTGCATTCTGTTATATATCGGTTTGTAAATTGGGTGAAAAAACCAATGCTTGAACATAAGCTAAGCGCAATGGCAGCTTTTGCGGTGTTTGCTGTTTTAATTTCTGCCAAGCTGTTGTTTAAAAACTTTTCCTCTGAAAAACGACTTCTAGCTGCTTTTTGAAACACGTGTTTGCAGGCATCGTGAGTATCTTTTATTAGCTTTTTAGCGCTTGTTGAGTTTTTTTCATTTTTTATACTAACTACTAGGTTTTTATCAGTTTTTAGTGCCTTTACAAGATTTTTCTCAGCTTGTTTTAATAATATTTTTGCTTTTTTAGAATTAGACTCTTGAATAGCATCTGCTAAAAAGCCAGTGGCCTTGTTTAAATTTTCTTTTGATGACTGATTTAGATTTCCTTTTTTGAGTCCGTAATAAGTTTTTCCATTTAATCCTTCTGTATTAGCTAGTACATTATTAACATAATTTTTAACTTTGCTTGGGCTTTCGTTGTTTGTAGATAGCCAGGCGTTTTTTAGTAATTTAAAAGAGTTTGAGTTTATCCATAAATTGTTTTTTACACCAAGAGCTAGCATTCCTACTGTACTTGCAATTATTGATGGTAGCACTGTTACATTGAATAACCCAAAGCTTTCTCTTATCACTACTTCATTGCGTGCATCCTTGCTTCTTGTGGAAGCAATAACTGTTCTTGGAACAATCATAGAGCCTATGTCTTGAAATGCAACATTTGCGGCAAAATTGTTATTTGTCAACTCCATTGCTTTTGTTAGTACTGACGCATTGCCAAACTTGATATCGCTTTTGCTATTTTTAGGTTTTTTTACTTTAGATATAGTTTGTTTTAAATCGTTAATTTCCATTTTGCGCAAACCTCTAGGTGAATTATAAGGTGAATTTAAAATGCAAAAACCGCAAGCTGCTTTGTATGTTTTGCTTGCGGTTGATATTTTAGCTTTTATTTAGATAGTTTTACTATTTAAACTTATTACAAAATCGCAAGCAACAAAATTGGGCGGCCTTTTGTGCGGTGGCTGCCTGTTGTTGTTGCTGTTGTGCATTAAGTTTTGAAGTAAAACTAAGCATATTAAATTATTTTTCTTTCTGTATTATTTTTATTAAATTAAAAATTTAGTTAAATAATAATAAAACCAAAAATTATTAAATGTCAATACTTATTTTTATAAAATTATTTGGATAATAAATTTATAATAAATGATGCTAAAATTATAATTATTAAGATTTGTTACAATTGCCTAAAATAAATTGACAATTCGGGTTTTGTTTTTGTTAGTCTTGAATCAAGTAGGAACTTCGAAGTTTTATATGTGATTATTTTATTATTTAAGATAGAGGAAAATTATGATTATTGGTGTTCCAAAAGAGGTAAAGCCAAGCGAGCAAAGAGTAGCAATTACTCCAGCTGGTGTTGAATCCCTCTCAAAGTACGGTCACACTGTGTATTTAGAAAAAAATGCAGGCGATGGAAGTGGATTTAGTGATGAAGATTTTATTAATGCTGGTGCAGTTATATTAAATACTGCAAAAGAAGTCTTTAAAAACTCAGAAACAATATTAAAAGTTAAAGAACCACTACCTCAAGAATTTGACCTTATCCAAGAAAAACAGACCATATTTACCTACCTTCACCTTGCTCCAGAGCCAGAACTTACCCAAGTTCTATTAGATAAAAAAGTTACCGGAATAGCTTATGAAACTGTGCAGTTAAAAGATGGTTCACTGCCATTACTTACCCCTATGAGCGAAATAGCAGGAAGAATGTCTATTCAAATAGGTGCAAGATTGCTTGAAAAGCCCTATGGAGGCAAAGGCGTATTAATAGGTGGTGTGCCTGGTACCTTGCCAGGAAAGGTAGTTATCGTAGGAGGCGGTATTGTTGGTACAAATGCTACCAAAATAGCACTGGGTATGGGAGCTGATGTTGTTGTACTAGATGTAAGCTTGGAGCGTTTAAGATACTTAAATGACATTTATGAAGGCAGACTTAAGACCTTAATGTCGAATCCTTATAACATTAGAGAAGAGCTTAAAACGACTGACTTATTAATTGGTGCGGTTTTAATTCCCGGGGCTAGAGCTCCTAAACTGATTTCTGAAGATATGGTTAAATTAATGCAGCCAGGATCTGTAATTGTTGATGTGGCAATTGACCAGGGCGGATCTATTGAGACTATTGATAGAGTAACTACTCATGCGAATCCAACCTATCAAAAGCATGGTGTTGTACACTATTCTGTAGCTAATATGCCTGGTGTTGTATCGCGTACGTCTACTTTTGCGCTCACAAATGCAACAATGCCTTATATTATGGCTATAGCTAACAAAGGTTATATGAAGGCCATACAGGATGATGAAGCTTTAGCTAAAGGTGTGAATACATTTGACGGGTATGTAACACATAAATGCGTTGCAGAATCTTTAAATTTAGAATTTAAGAGCCTAGGTGACATTCTTTTTTCATTTATGAGGCATTAAAAAAATATAATAGTCCAAAAAGCCCCTATTACCAGGGGCTTTAAAAATTTAAAGTTTTTAATCCCACAGCTATTCTCCCATCAGGGAAATTCTCTTTGTAATTAACTTTTTGCCGTTGACTTCGCCATATCCGTTTATATCAATAGATGTTTCACCCAGAACAACAACAATAGAACCTCGCTCTTGTCCGGTGCTCACATATGCAGGCTTATCTGTGTCATAAGGGTTTTTACTGTCTTCGTTTAGGTTCTGGATTAATTCTTCAATTATATCTGAATAATCACCTGCTTTGCTAAACAACAAATTTGAATAAAGACTGGTTTCTACTGTTCTTGCATTAGCTTTTACAATGCTATTTTTGGTACGGACTGTAGAATTCAATATAGGCGGTATTGATATTAGAGCCAGAACTCCGATTATAATCATTGCGACTAAAAGCTCAAGCACTGTATAACCTTTTCTCATATAAATATCCTTAGTTTAGCAGTATGCAGTATTAAGTAATTAAAGTAATAATATACTATTATATACAGAATGAAATATAAAATTTCTCTTTTATTTTGTTGTATATATATATTAAAACCGTAGGCGGTAGATTAATTTCTACCACCTACGATTACTTAATAAAAAGTTAATATTTTATTATACTGCTAATCAATCAAATTTTAGATTACTCTTTTAAACACAGGGGATTTTTTCTATTAATTGCCACTAGCTATACTAGAGCCTTTAATTACCTTAGTTATAGTACTGCTACCATCTACTTTGCACCCAACTATACTTATAGCATCATCGCCATTTGAAGTAGTTGCCTGTATATAAACCTTGCCCTTGGTAGATTGTGAGCAGGCTGCTGCACCATCAACAAAAGGAGTTGTATCATCTTGGTTAACAGGATTTATATTTGTTCCGTTATTTAAATCATCAACAACATTAGTTACCATTGTTGAGTATGATTGAGAGTTATCTAGTGCAAATTGACCTGAGATTGAAGATGAAGCAGCATTTACGTTCCCAGCTATTGTTGAGTCTTTAGCTTTGTCAACTGTATTTAATAATGTAGGGACAGCGATTAAGGCTAGTACCCCCAGCATAACAACAACTATCAAGAGCTCAAGCAAAGTAAAACCTTTTTTCATCTATTGCCCTTTATGTTATAAAGGCAGTAGATTGGTTACTACTGCCTTTATTATCTTAAATTTTAACCAACTTGTTTTGCATTAGGTACTATGTACTACTTGCTACACTAGGATCTTGAATTGTTTTTGTAATTACTGCAGTACCGTCAATTCCGCAACCGGTAATTGTAATACTGTCAGAATCAGATGTAAGGATAACTTGACCTTTAACTGAAGATGAACATGTTCCACTTGAAGCAAAAGCATCTACAGCATCATCAATTGGGTTAGTGTTAGTATCGTTTAAGTCACTAACTACGTTAGTAATCATAGTACTATAAGTTTGGCTGCTATCTAAGGCAAACTGACTGGTAACAGAAGTAGCTGCTGCGCTAACGTTACCTTGAACCGCTGCATCTTTAGCTTTGTCAGCTGCGTTTAATAATGTTGGAGCTGCTATCAAAGCTAACACGCCTAAAATTACTACTACAATTAATAATTCTAGTAATGTAAAACCTTTTCTCATGAGGACCTACCTTTCTGAAACAAATAATCTTAATACTATACAACCTAAAATAATAAATAAACTATTAGAAAACAAATAAAATTAAAACTGTTTTCTATATGAATCCTTTCAACTTAATCTCCTATTTGTGTTTGGATTTTAATATACTTCCTTCTTTAGATTAACTTTATATTATAATATCACCTCCTTATTTTTTTAATTACATACAGATGGGGGATGAAAATTTGTAAAAAAGTTTATTTCTCAGGGCAGAGTGTATATTTATTATATACACAAGATTTCAAATTTTAAAGTGTTTATTAAGATTTATTAAAATAAAAAATTCAATTCCGAAAAACGGAAAAATATTTACAACTCTAGAATCACATTAAGACAAGGCTTTTAGGATTTGTACTGATTTTTTTAAAATAAATTATTGATTATTTATTCATATATTATTCTAAAAATAAATTACCCTATAGTCTATAAAAATTTATAGATGTATGGATAAGCGCTAAGCAAACAAAATATTTTTATTCTTCAATTAATGAATACTATAGGAATTGGCTATAATCCGTACAACAAAATAAATACTAAAAAACAAAATAATTTAAATGAAAGGTTTACACAAAACTTGTTACGGAATCACCTACTAATAAATTCTTTACCTTCTGATGTTAGCTTATATTCGGTGTATTCAGCAGTACCACTAATATCAGGCACTAGCTCGATAAGATTCATGCTTAGCGCATCGTGCAAAACAGAGTGATCGATTTTAGATTTTATTGACGTAGGAGAAATTGTATTAATGTCTTTTATTGAAAATTTGTCTTTTTTCTCTTTTTCATTTAAGAAAAATGCTATTAAAACAAGATTTTCTACAGGGTTTTCCGGCTTAAATTGACTTAAAAGTTCTGGTAGTGTGTCAAATTTAAGCGGTAGCTTTGGTTCTTTTGATTTTTCTTTAATGTCGTTATCTTGATCCTCTTCTATAGGCTCAAAGGTTTCTTTTTTGGAGTGTGAGTCGGTGTTATCAGCTGTATAAATACCTTTATTTAGGGTTTTGGTTTCTAATTTTTCTTTAACCTGTTCAGGGGCAACTTTTTGCTCTGTTGGTGGTTCGGGCTCAACAGGGTTATTTGCAGTATTTGGTGTGTTTATTTGATTTGTATTTTGAACCTTTTCTTGAGCAAACTCTTGAATTAGATTTTCCAATTTTTCATCAGGGTTAACTTTATCTACTCCTTCTGCAAACTTTTTTTGCAGTATTTGATGAAATTTATCATTTTTTAGTTTACCACTTGCTATTTTTTTTATGTCTTTATCTTCTTTTACAAGGTCTTTATAAAGTTTTTTTTGGTCCTTAGTTAATTTTGTATCGGGGTTAACCTTTTTAAAAGGAGATTTTACAAGGCTTTTAAACTTATCAACTACGTTGTCCTTTTTTTCCTTGTTGTCCTTGTCTTGGTTTTGCTGTTTTTGAAGTTTTTTTTTAGGAGTTTCTTTACTCTCCTTTTCTTCTTTTTTAGTATCTTTATCCGCATCCGTAGTATTTGATTTTAAAGTTCTTGGTGGCTTTGCGGCAAGTCTTTTTGCTCTTGGGGTTTTACTTGTAACCCTTGGTTTTCTTGTTTTAGGCTTTTCTTCTGCTTCAGGTGTATCTGCCTTCGTCTCTTCAACTGTTTCTTTTGTGTCTTTTGCAGGTTCTGTAACTTTTGCTTCTTGAACTTCTTCTACTGCTTCGAGGGCAGCTGATTTGGCTTCTTCAACTTCAATAGCTTCTATTTCTTCAGCTTCTGTTTTATCTTTGGAGGTTACTTTGGATTCTTCTATTTCTTCCTGAACTTCTTCTACTGCCTCGAGGGCAGCTGATTTGGTTTCTTCAACTTCAATAGCTTCTATTTCTTCAGCTTCTGTTTTGTCTTTGGAGGTTGCTTTGGATTCTTCTATTTCTTCCTGAGATTTTTCTAATGCTTCGGGCTCGGTTGACTTGATTTTTTCAACCGGCTCTTCTTCAATTATTTTTGCTTGAACAGGCCTTTCTTCCATGACTTCGGTCTCTACAGCTTCAACAACTTCAATATTTTCTTCTTCTTCGATGTCAGAACTGTCTATTTCTACAGTAATAGACTCGTAGTCATCATCTTCAATTTCGTCAACTTCTTCTAATTCAATATAATCATCAGAATCTTCTATGCTAATTTCTTCTTGTTGAATATTTTTTGCTAATTGCGGCTTAGTTTGTTTATTTTCTTCAGCCGGCTCTTCAATAACTTCTTCTTCCTGAGGTTTTTCTGCTATTTCAGGCTCAGTTGGTTTAGTTTCTTCAACAGGCTCTTTTGCAGCTTCGATGATTTCTTTTTTAGCTTCTTCAACAATACTTTGATGAATATCTTCTGCTATTTCAGGCTCAGTTGGTTTGATTTCTTCAGCTGGCTCTTCAGTAGTCTCAATAACTTCTTTTTCCTGAGGTTCTTCTGTTATTTTAGGCTCAGTTGGTTTGATTTCTTCAGCTGGCTCTTTTGCAGCTTCGATGATTTCTTTTTTAGCTTCTTCAACAATACTTTGATGAATATCTTCTGCTATTTCAGGCTCGGTTGATTTAGTTTCTTCAACCGGCTCTTTTGCGGCTTCGATGATTTCTTTTTTAGCCTCTTCAACAATACTTTGATGAATATCTTCTGTTATTTCAGGCTTAGTTGGTTTATTTTCTTCAACAGGTTCTTCAGTAGCTTCAATAACTTCTTCTTGCTGAGGTTCTTCTGCTAGTTCAGGCGCAGCCGGTTTAGTTTCTTCAATTGGTTCGTCAGTAGTTGACTTTGGCAGTTCTTTTTGTTTAGCTGATTGAATTTGTATGTTAAAACTAGAGTCAGTACTTGACTCTTGACTAGAATCTGCAATCTCCTTAATCCATTTGTCTGCAATTCGGCAAACAAACGAAAAATCGGATGTTTTTAATTCTATGTCTATATCATCTTTCTTAAAACTAAAAATATAATACGACAAGATTACATCCTTCCTTTACTACTCTAATCATCCAGCTATCGTAAATCACTAGGTGACACTCATCACCCTTATTGTATAAGAACTATAAGCACCGATATAGTTTAAGCTTGATTATTAATATCAGCACTAGATACACCACTACTAAAATATTTGAAAAATTGGTTTATAATTTATTTGGACTGCTCTAATATAGCTTCTCTCCATTTGTCCATTTGATCCTCGATAAATTTAGAATCATCAGATTTTAACTCGATCTCGATATCACCTTTTTTCATTTTAAATACATACTCGCTCATTCGTGATCCTCCCTTTTGATTATATATTATGTCTATACTATATTATAAAATAAAATTTCAAATATCTTCAATAAATAAAAGAATAAACTGTTTAATTTTACACTTATTTACATAATTAGATGTTTTTTCTTTTCAAAGAATTATTAAATATACCAGTTCTAAAATGTTTTTCAGACTATCAAATAAAAAATAAATAACCCTACTCTTACTATTTATTATAATAATATTATAATAAAAGAAAAGAAAGGAAGAACATGAATATACAAGAATTGAAATCTAAATATAGGTTAATAAAAACTTTTATTGACTTGGCCGAAATACCATCACCTTCATTAAAAGAAGATAAAGTTGCTGATAAAATAATTGAGATATTAAAGAAACTAAATGTTGTTGCTCAAAAGGATTCATATGGAAATGTAATAGCGAGGCTCACTGCTACAAAAGGATATGAAAATGTGCCATCATTATTATTGTCTGCTCATATGGATGTAGTAGGGGATTCTTCGCCATTAAATATCAGCTTATCAGCCAATAAAAAATATATTGAAACAGATAAAACAAGATCATTGGGTAGTGATGATAAAGCAGGTGCCGCTGCAATGATTGATCTAACCGCTGATTTGATAAGCAATCCTGAACTTAACCATGGTCCTTTGGAATTACTCTTTACTCGCGATGAAGAGACCGGAATGACCGGGATAAGAAATGTAAATTATGCAGAAATAGAGTCAAAATATGCATTGATTGTAGATGGAGATAACTTAGGGCAGCATTTTACCGAAGGCGCAGGCTTTACTAATGTCTATGTATCTGTTGTTGATGGCATCGGAGGGCACTCCGGTATAAATATACATGATAAAAACAGAGTAAACGCTATTAAGGTCTTGTCTGAGGTGGATTGTTTAATTCCTCAAGGAGTTTATAAGCAACATCCAACCAAGGGCGTTATAACTTCAATAAATGCCGGGGTTGCAATTGGTGGTACTGCTAATACGTATATATCAGAAATTATTAATGAAATATATGAACTTGGAGAAAACCAAAAAGGTGTACCGGATAAATTTAAAACTAAAAATATTCTAAAAACAATATCTAGGGAGGCAGGGCTTAACAGTATTAACCCATGCGCTTATCAGGCTTATTCAATCAGAAGTTCTGACCCTGAAAATGAGCAAGAGCTTATTGATTTTATTCTTGATAAAGTTGAAGAAGTTAATAATAAATATCAAAATAAAATAAAAATAATTGCAGAGAAAAAACCGCACTTGCCTGCATTTGTGAATAAATCTAATAATATATTGAGTCAAGCAATCATACAGTCAAGTAAAGATCATAATTTGCCAACTGAGCCTGCATCTATACATGCCGGTACTGAAGCGCATGTGTTAGCTAATTGTCAAAATAAATACGGAGAAACTTTTAATCCAATAATTATTGGAGTGGCTGACCTTGAAAATATACACTCAAGTGATGAACAATTAGATTGGCAAAGTTTTTTAGTAGGCAAAAAATGGCTAAACGATATTATTATTAATTTTGCACAAAAGCATAAATAGAATATTTTATTAAGTTGCTTTAATTGATGAGGATCATAAAAATGTTATCTAATGTGAAAGCTGTATTGTGGGAGAAGAAAGAAAATAATTATGTGCAATGTAATATATGCCATAATCATTGTTTAATTGCACCCGGCAAGATGTCTCGATGTAACTCGAGGATGAATATGGACGGAGAGATGAAGCTAAGTACATTTGGTTTGGTGTCATCTATTGCAGCAGATCCAATTGAGAAAAAACCTCTTTATCATTTTCATCCTGGGACTAGAGTTTTGTCTGTAGGTAGTTGGGGATGTAATTTTAATTGTTTGCATTGTCAAAACTGTGAAATATCACAAGTTTCAGACGAAAAAAAAATAATGATTAAGAACGGGGAAAAAGTTGGTGGTCATTATATTTTTCCTAAAAATTTAGTAGACCTTGCGCTGCAGCATGACTGCAAAGGTGTGTCTTGGACTTATAACGAGCCTACTATTTGGCTGGAGTACACTATTGAATCTGCAAAGCTTGCTAAAGAAAAAGGTTTATACACAGCTTATGTGACAAATTCTTTCATAACATCTGAAGCTTTGGGTTTAATAAGTCCTTATCTTGATGCATTTAGGGCTGATGTGAAAAGTTTTGATGATAAGTTTTATTCGCAAGTGTGTGGTGTTAAAAACGGTACGAGAATATTTGATACTATTTTATACGCTAAACAACTTGGTATGCATATTGAAGCTGTTACTAATATAATCCCGGGGCATAATGATAGCGACGAAAATTTAAGAAATATAGCCCGCTGGATCTCTGATAATATTAGTGAAAATACGCCTTGGCATGTTTCTAGGTTTTTTCCGCTGAATAAAATGAAGCATATTCAGCCAACGCCGGTTGAAACCTTGCAAAAAGCATATGAAATAGGCACTCAGGAAAGATTAAATCATATTTATATTGGAAATTTGGGCACCCAAAATAATACAGTCTGCCCTAAGTGTAATAATACTGCTATAAAAAGAGATGGAGGAATTTCGTTAAATTTAAATGATGCGGGTGGGTGTTCAGTTTGCGGAAATGATTTGAATATAGTGGTCCCTTAGACTGCTTTTCTTTACTTGGCTTTCTCTTCAATTTAAACTGAAATTCTTACATAATGAGTAATTTTAGCATTCTTGTTAATATAACCTTTCTGACTAAATTTAAAGAACTATTTTGCTGAAATCAGCTAGTTTTGAAAATTTGGATTTTAGGTTGCCTAGCAATGCTATCCTATTATTTTTAATTTTTTCGTCAGGATCCATTACCAGTACATCATCAAAGAATTTTTGTATTAAAGGTATTGAATCTTCAAGCTTCTTAACCAGTTCATTGTAAGTTACTGATGAGGTATCAATTTTAGAGACTGCATCCCATAGTTGACCTTCTATATCTTGAGCAAATAAGTCTTTTGATACCTCAAGAGAGTATTCTTCTGATTTTATAATTCTGTTTACTCTGTTTGCACTTTCGTGGAATAAGTTGTAGTTTTCTTTTTTAACCAGATTTTCTAATATTACTAGTCTTTCCAGGTCATCTTTTAAATTCAGTAAAGGATCATTAGCTTCTAAAACCGCATCTATCAGGTCGTATTTATAGCTATCCGTTAGATATATTCTTAGTCTTTGGGTTATAAATTCTCTTATGCTTTTTTGTAATTTGTCTTTATCTTCTATATTTAAAGGAACTAGTGATAAAGACTTATCGATAAGAGCTGATAAGTTAAAGCATATATCCTTTTTTAAAATTGTTGTAATTATTCCAAGAGCTGCTCTTCTTAATCCTAATGGGTCTGCGGAGCCGGTTGGAGATTTGCCTAGGGCAAATACGCCGCATATTGTATCAATTTTATCAGCGATACCAACTATTTGTCCTGTTATAGAATCAGCAGGGTCACTATCAGCTGACAATGGATAGTAGTGTTCTTTTATCCCTGTGCAGACTAATTTGTTTTCGTTATCTAGTTTTGCATATTCTGCACCTATGGATCCTTGAAGTTCTGTGAATTCAAATACAAGACTAGTTACCAGATCATTTTTGCAGAGTTGCGCTGTTCTTTTTACTGATTGCGTAGTTTCATTATCGAGTGATAATTCATTTGCAATAAAACCTGCTAGTTCTTCAATTCTTTTAGATTTGTCGTAGACTGTGCCTAAGCCTTTTTGAAAGGTTATACCTTTTAAAGCTTCTGATTTTGATTCTAAAGAAGTCTTTTTATCTTCGTTATAAAAGAATATAGCATCGTCAAGGCGTGCTGTTATTACTCTTTCATTGCCTTTGTTTATATTCTCAAATTGATCACCTACATAATTTGTTGTGGTTATAAAATAATTCAACAGATTCTTTTGAGCTGAATCGTAAACAGGAAAATATCTTTGATGAGCTGCCATAACTGTAGTAATGACATCGTCAGGTATTTGAAGATATTTTTTGTCAAAATGACCAACTGCTGCAACTGGCCATTCAACCATATAGTTTACTTCTTTTAGTAATTCTTTATCTATGGATACACTGCCATTTTTTGCTTGTACTGCTTTTTGAGCTTGTTTTTCTATTTCTTCTTGGCGTTTATCAGGATCTACTATTACGTTAACTTTTAATAGGTCATCTACATAAGTTTGAGATGATTGTACTTCAACTTTTTTAATTTGCGAAAATCTGTGGCCTTTAGACATCTTAGAGGATTTAGCATTGCCGATTTTTACTTTTATTTCTTCATTGTCGAGAATTGATACTATCCATCTTATCGGGCGAGAAAAGCGTACATCTAAGTCGCCCCATCTCATGAAGTGTGAACCTTGAAGTTTAAGAACGCTTTGAGGGATTATATTTTTGAGGGCTTCTTTTGTTGACTGCCCTTTTTCTATTATATCAGCAAATAGGTACTCTATTTCACCTACTTTTTCTTTATAGAAATCTTCTTTGACTATTTTATTTCTTTTAGCAAAGCCTTCACCGGCTTTTGTTAGATTGCCATCTTTATCTAGTGCCACATGCGCCGGAGGACCTTTTACTTTTTTGGTTAAGTCCGGTTGATTTTCTGATATGTCTTCTATTATTAAAGTTAATCTTCTTGGTGTGCCGTACGTTTTTATATTTTTATATGTTATTCTGCCTTCATTTAGTGCTTTTGAGGTTATTTCTTTTAATTGATTCATTGCAGATGGGATAAATTTGTATGGTAGTTCTTCTGTTCCCAGCTCTAATAAATAATTAGCCACAGTAAATGCCTTTCTATAACTCCTACTAAAATTAATTGTACTAAAAAAATGATGCTAGTGCACTGATTACAAATTTTTGAAGGAAAAGCAAAAATATTTCATAATTTTATTAAAGCAATTTATTGAAATTATGGGTACAGAAACCCAAAGGATTATTTGACTCAGCAAATAGCTACTAAAAGTTAGGAGAAAGAATATCTTTAATATCATCAAAGGTAATTGATTTTTCAATCGTTCTATCAACTGAAATAATTGAATCTACAAGACCACGTTTTCTTTCTTTTAGCCTCATAATTTTTTCTTCTACAGTACCTTTTGTGATAAATCTGTATACAAAAACTTTTTTAGTTTGACCTATCCTGTGTGCCCTGTCGGTAGCTTGATCTTCAACGGCAGGGTTCCACCATGGGTCATAATGTATTACATAATCTGCACCGGTTAAGTTTAAACCTGTACCGCCTGCTTTTAAGCTTAATAAAAATATAGGTATACTATTGTCTGAATTGAATCGTTGAACTCTTTCAGCTCTATCAGTAGTGCTACCGGTTAAGTATTCGTATTTAATACGCTTTTCTTCTAACCAATCTTTTACAATATCCAACATTTGAACAAATTGGCTGAATATAAGAACCCTGTGCCCTTCGCTGACAATTTCTTCAAGCATTTCTTTAAAGTGCTCAAATTTACCGGAATCTATATTTTTAGCGTGTCCATTTTTATCATATAGCTGAGGATGATTACAAATTTGTCTTAGCTTCATTAGCGCAGAGAAAATTGAAATCTTGCTCTTTTCAAAGCCATCTTTACCGATTTTTTCAAATATTTCAGCCCTTGTGCTGTCAAGTACATCAAGGTACAGATCTCTTTGATCAGAGGTCATTTGACAATATGCAACACTCTCGAGCTTATCAGGCAAGTCTTTAGCACAATCTCTTTTTAATCTTCTTAATATAAACGGATAAACTTGCTTTTTTAGTCTGTCACCAACAGAAGTATCTCCCCTTGTTTCAATAGGTGTGATATATCTATAGTCAAATTCATTTAAATCATATAAGAATCCCGGCATTAAAAAGTCAAACACACTCCAAAGCTCAGAGAGCCTATTTTCTATAGGTGTACCGGATAGAGCAAACCTGTGCGCGCAGGCTAATTGTTTTGCACTTTGCGCGGTTAAGGACTCTTGGTTTTTAATATTTTGAGATTCATCGAGGATAATTAGCCTAAAGTTATAATTCTTTAAAACATCTATATCTCTTCTTAATAGGGCATAGCTTGTTATGACAATATCATACTTATCAATTTTATTAAAAAAGTCTTTTCTGGTTGAACCCGTAAGGTTTAAGCTAGTCAAATCCTTTGTAAACTTTTGTATTTCACTTTCCCAGTTAAACACAACTGATGTAGGACATACTACTAAACAAGGTTGATCACCATGTTCTTCTTTTGCTTTTTGTATAAGAGTAAGGGTTTGAAGTGTTTTACCAAGACCCATATCATCCGCAAGAATACCGTTAAGTCCGTAAGAATATAAAAACCATAACCAGTTAAAGCCTTTTTTCTGATACTCTCTAAAGTTTGCATCAACGCCTTCGGGTAGTTGAACGTCCTCAAAAGTATTGAATGAGCTAATTTTATCCCAGAATTCTTTGAATTTCTCAGACATTTTTATGTCTATTTTTTGCTCTAAAAGATCAGATACAATGCCAGCTCTAAAGGTTTTTACATTGTAGTTATTCTCACCTCTAAGCTCTGCGTCAAATGCAGTCAAACTTTTATTTAACTGTAAAATTTTCAATGGAGGTATTTCTACATAGCCCGCGTTTTCAAGATAAAAGTATTTTTGCCCTTGTTGAAATAAGTTCTGAACAGTTTCCGGTTCTACTTTCTTTCTGCCAACTTTAAAGGTAAATTGTATGTTAAAACTATCAATAGATTTATCAAAGTCTATTTTTGCTCCGATTTTTAGTTTAGATGAGGCTACTTCAAAATTACCAGGGACATCTTCTGTTTCTTCAAATCGCCAAAATTCATCACCAAGTTGAAATAGTACATCATTATAAAAGTCAATCGCATCGTCTCCGACAATGTGAAGATTATTTGTTTGACGTGGCAGAAACTTACTGTTTATAAGTATTTTATATGCAGTTTCTTCTTGTTTAACGTTTCTTTTTACCCAATAAATTATTTCCTCATCAGGATTTTTAACTGTAACATAAGGTGTTTTCTCTGCTAATTTACCGTAAGGAACAATTGTTCCATCGTATTCAAATTCAAGTGTGGCTTTTAAGGTATTTTCCGCGTCCTCATCGGTTTCTAGTGTTACAACATTTATTGGATGAGATTCTTCCAGGGCTAATTTTTCCAAATATTCTGCAACTTCAACTTGCATCAACTTTTTTAATCTAGGTAATTCTTCATAAACAAACTTACCGCCATCAGCATCCCTTATATCGGTAAATGTTGAACGTGTAAGATAATGAGGTAGCTTTGAAAGCATTGTATCCAATGGTACAATAATATTTTTGTATTGAGCCCATTTCATTTGTTTAGAGAAATATTTTAACTCTTCTAAAGGTAATAGTTCTTGATTATCAGGACGCTTCCAGTGTAAAGATAATAATACATTACCGACAAGCGACACATTTACAGCCAAAATCAAATGCCATGGTTCTTTACCATCTTTAAAGATTAAACGTTTATTAGTTTTTGCATCGATTACTTCTTCTAATTGAGCCAACAAGCCAATAAAAGTATCAAGCTTATGAGACTGAATTGTATAAAAATTTGTTTTTTTGTCGAGCCTTGCAAATTTATACATATTTTGCATTAGTGTTAGCTCTGTCTTTTGAGCAGGATTAAAATCAAATTGCCCATCAGAAGACTTTTGCAGAGCTATAACCGCTCTTAGGATGGATTCTATATCTTTAACTACTTCATTTTTTTTGCGATCAAATATTTTAATGCCGACAAATTTGGGTCTGATATCAAAATCTACAGTAACCTTATAGTTGCCTTCATAATTTGTAATTTCCGGTGGATTTTCTTCTTCATATTCAAAAGTTTCACCAGTTTGATCAGTAACATAGTTATCATAATAATGTTGCCTTATACTTTCTAAGCCAACGCATACAGCGTGCTTACACCATTCTTCTTCTAAAGGACAATCACAATCTGCACCTACCTTTTCCTCAGACAAATTTAACTTTATAGTGTATTTATCCTGAAAATTTCCTTTTACATAGGCTTCTACAATATTATCTTCGCGCTTGTGCTCCAAAATTTGTTTTTTTTGATAATATTCATAGCCTCGTCGCCAACTGCCGGGTGCTGCTAGACCTTTGATATAAGCAAAATTAAAGTTTATATATTTTTTTTCTGTAGATTTTTTAACCATATAATATTCGTTACTCAGTCAATAACTCTTGTTCCAAACTTGATATGCCATTAGTTCATAATTCAGTATACATTAAAATAAGCAAATAGTACAATTATTCAAATTAAATAGACTTTTTAAACGACTAAGGCATTTTATTTATTACTGATTGTTATGTTAATAAAGACATATACCTAAAAAAGCATTTATTTTGTCTGGACAGTAATAAAGTAATAGCCTGGGTTTTACAAAAAAAATAAGTTTTTTAAAAATTTTTTCTAAAATAATAGTTGACAATGAATTCGGACTTAGATATATTTATAAACGTGGAAGGCAGCCAAGCAAAGAGTAAAGCTTAGAAGAGAATAGCTAAAAGCTTTTGCCAGAAACGAAAACAATATGAATAAAACATGCCCCCATCGTCTAGTGGCCTAGGACACCTCCCTTTCACGGAGGCGGCAGGGATTCGAATTCCCTTGGGGGTATTTTTTCATGTTTAAGACGATTAAAATTTTATAAAACAAGTCACAAGTAGTTTTAATGACTACTTAAATTTAATTGATGAGCAGTATAAATATAGCTAACAAAAAAGCACTGTAAAACAGTGCTTTTTTAATATTATTTATTTCTTAAAATATTATGTAATAGCAATTTCAGCAATTGACTTGATAGCTTGCCACTCAATTTTCCATAAGCCGGACGCATCAAGCGCATAATTACCAACACATGCCAGCTTGCAATCAGTACACTGATTAGCCATTTCAATAAACTCTTTTGATCTCAAAGCTTCTCCAAGTGGTTTATCTGCAATATTCAAGAAAGGTTGCCTATCATAACATCTTAATAAGTCACCATTTGAATACATAACAGTAGCAATTCTTGGCCAATGGCATTCGTAATAATTTTTCTTTTCAATCAAATAATCCATAAAGTAGTATGAATTTCTTATAGGATATCCTTGTTGCTTCATCTCCTTCAATTTTTTAAATATATCAGAAAGTTCATCTGCACTATATTCAAGTTCTTTTGAATTATCTTCACCTTTTTCAAAACACTGATTACTTTTATTTACAGTAAGGTATAACAAAATATCCATATCTTTACATAATTCTGCAACTTCAATAATATCTTCAATAGGATGAGCCTTAGATACAGTACAACAAACATATATTCTCATGTGAGGAGAATGCTTCTTATGAAACTCTATTCCTTTTAAAGTTCTTTCATAGAGTCCCTTTAGATTACCACGTGTACTTTCATGTTTCTCACCTAGTGCATCTAATGAGGTAAACATCAAGTCTGTATATTTTGCAAATTCATAGTTCTCTTCTAAAAACCAGCCGTTTGTGGCGACTTTAGTATACAGTCCATTATCGTGGGCAGTTTTACAAATTTCCGTAATATCATCACGCATTAAAGGCTCACCACCCCACAGAATACAATTCATGTAGCCTTCTTGCTTAGCCTCTTTATATATTCGCTTTATTGCACTTAAAGACAAATCATCTTTTCCTTGGCTATGTTTCCAATAACAAAAATCACAATCACAATTACAAATACTTGTTACCATATGAGAGAATGTAAACGGTCTTGGCCTTTTAGAGATAAATCTACTATACAAAGCTGTTTTTATACCACCTAATAAGTGCCCAAAGTAGCGCGCTCTTGATAAGTTAAATGAATTTCTTGATTTATCGACTTGGCAAGGAGTTATAATCTTACTCTCTTGATCGAGTTCTTGATCTAAAACCTCTTTATCATTTATTAGTGTTGAATTTGTCATTCCTTACTCCGTTACCTGATTTAAAATATTAATTAATAGATTTTATCTATCCCACAGTTTACTTTCTATAATACCAATAACATAATTTTTTAGTAAGTAAATTTGAAAAAAGTTCTTGTAAATTTATTGAAAACATTATTATACAAAATAAAATGCAAGAAAAACTGTAAATAAAAAGCCTAAAGAATGCTAATTAGTATCTTATATAATAAACATAAATAAATAAACCAAAGGCAACAAGGTCTTTACCTTAGAATTACTTTTAGCATCAGGGTTCTGAGCCAAAAGGTCTTTTGTCACTTTAGCTGCTTTTACAAAATTAAAGTTGTGGACATATAAAGTTGCTAAATTATAAGAGTAATCAATATTAGATGGTTTATTATTAATTAATTCTTTGTAATATTTTTCAGAATTAACCACATTATTCTGTTTTAAATAAATATAAGCCAATAATTCTTTGCTATGCAGTGTGTCAGGATTAATATTAAGAGATCTTTCCAAATATTTGATTGCTTCTTCATAATTTAATAGTTTAAAATTCACAAATGCAATATTATATAACAAATTAGCTTTGTCAAATTTTTTAGCAGAAAGGGATAAAGCCTTGGTATAATGCTGTAATGCTTCTTGAAACCTACCGTTATCAGCAGCAATATTACCTGCAAACATCCAACTTGCAGGATTTTTAGGAGCCATGTCTATATAATTTTTTGCTTCTTTTAACTTATTTTTTAACACTAATTGCTTATTACCCAAAATTACTTGACTATAAGCAAGAGTAGAAGCTGCAGAATCCTCAACTACATTAGATATATCCGGATGAATTTTGTATAACAGCTTAATAGTATTTATATCACGTTGCGAAAACTTAATTCTTCTCCTTGTAATAACGCCAGTGTATTTAGATCTTTTTGTATCCTGTGCAATTGGGTACATAACGTCTTTTTTATCTAAACTATGCCCTACCAAACCTAAAGCATGACCTATTTCATGTAGCGCTAAATTGTATAACTGTATTCTTGTTAAATACTTTCTATTGTAGGATACTATTGTTTTTACAACGACATCTTTTAGCAAATTTTTTTCTATATTATGTACAGTTAGTCCATAATTAGTTAATTTTTTATCCTTAGCCAAAATCAAATCATCTGAAAATACAAACTTAATATCAGCTTCGCTATACGATTCGGTAATGCTATACTTCAAGTTCAAAATCTTTGCCCATTGCTTAAATGCAGCTAAAATTTCTTTTGGATAATAAGTAGGCACTTCTCTATCTACACTCGAGCCAAAAAATATCTTAAGAGATTTCTTCTCTATATTCCATCTTAAAATTTTTCCATTTGTAGTTGCATTATGAATATAATTTTTTTCCAAACCCTTTGTTGTTCTGTAATAAATATCATAAAGCTCTTGATTAATCTTAGCAGTATAAACATTTACCTTGTCAGCTTGCTGAAATTTAAACAGTTCTTTTTGAACCTTTACTGTTCGCGGCAACTCCAACAATAATTCTGATGCTTTCTCGTAATATTTTTCTTTTTTATCAAACTGTATTGCTTTATCCAAATACCCATAAGCAGTGACATAGTCATTATTTTTTATACTATATTCAGCTAATTGGCAATAAATATCAGCAGTTATGTTCCTATAAAAAAGGCAAAGCATTAGAAAAATAACTAATAAGATAGCAAAAGAAAAAATTTTAGCTTGTTTCTTTATGTTTTTTTTCATCTATTATAACTCAACTTACTCTCTTTAATTGTCTCTAAAGCACTATAAGGTACTTTTTCGCCCGCTAAAACAACTCGATATACAAAACCAGAAGTTTTTATCACATAATTATAAAATTTGTATAAAGTAAATTATGAAACAAACCGACATAAATTAGAAATACTATAGGGTAAAAATTTAATAAAAATTTAAAAAAACTTAACATTTCGATTACGGATAAAATTTCAGATAACACTTGTACTTTACACACTTATTAAAGCCCGCAAAAAAAATTTTTATAAAAACAATCTTTCACGAAAAAAGCAATTATTTTTTTTTTGTGGTTTAAAATAAAAGAGAACAATCTGAAATTACCCAGATATCATTGTAGTATTCCGGTAGGGGGGAAAGACTTTAGTGACAGTGGAACTTAAGCCGAATTTTAGAAACTCAAGAAATGCTAACAATCTGAGTAATACTGTATACAAACCTCGAGAGCAAGATAAACAAGCCTCCTTTAAAGGTTTACAGCCAGGTCAGGCTATAAATAAACTTTATACCAAGTCAGTTAAAGCCTGTGATCAAAATATGCTTGTTTACATACTAGGTATAGATGTTTTTGCCATGATTCTTCCACGAATTGGGGTAGATATGACCAGAAACAAGTATGCAGCATTAGAGACCGGCAGAAGGGAAATTACCAGTGCAATTGTAGATTTAATACTTCCGGGTATGGTTGCTTTAGGCATAGCAAAGCTCGCCGGCGTAATACCTGCAAATAAAAACAAAGTAAAAACAAATACTTGGGCTAATAGCGAGCAAATAAAACTTATAAACAATGCTTTTAACAAGGCAAATAAGGATAAAAATGGTAACAAAGCCTGGATAGAAGAAATACTAAAGAACACAAAGGGTGTAAATGGTACTGAATATAAAAAGGCAGTATCAGACAAAGCAAAAAATGAAATAGCAGAAAGTCTTTATAAAGCTATTAAGGCTGAAAAATCCTCACACGCAAAAGAGCACATAAATAGTGCAATGGAAGCTTTCTTAAATGAGACAAATGCTCAAAAAAATCTAAAAGTGAACAGATCAGTATACACAAACCTTAAAGACTTATTTAATAATATTGTATCTACAGGCAAATCATTAACAAGCCATAGTGACTCAGCAAGAAATGAAGGAGCTGAGTTCTTACAAAAACTTTCAAAGAGAAAATCCCTTATAGCACTTGGCACAGCAATTTCGACTGGCGTATCTTTACAGTTCTGGAATAGATGGCTCACCAAAAAGAAAACGGGTTGTGACGGCTTCGTAGGCTACTCTGACTATAGCGCAGACACTGCTAAAAACCGGCAAAAAAAGAAAAAATTCAATCCTGGTTTAATCGCGGCAAAAGCTGCTTCTATTGCCGGCTTTGCAATGCTGCCACTTACATTAATATCAGGGCATAAAAACCCACTAAAAGTACTAAGCAAAAAAGGCTTATCCGATTTTGCAAAAAAACTGGAATTCACCAATCGATACCCATCAATGAATCAAATTAGAGCCGTATACAGTACTATTATTATGGGTCGTGTAATGGCATCCAGCGACGGAAACGAATTAAGAGAAACAATGGTAAGAGACACAGCCTCATACTTCAGTTGGCTATGCTTAGGAGGGCTGGCTGCTAAAGCATGGGCAGCAGGCTCAGCCGGAAGCATTGCAAAAAATCCTTTATTCAATTTTACTAAAAAGTGTCCGGAAAAAGGCTTTTTGAAGAAGCTCGGCCACCTGGCATCATCAAAAACAGTATTAAAAAGCCATGATGAGCTGGGCAAAGCCAGTAAACATATTGGAAAATTAAATACAGCCATAGTAGTAGGCATAGCAAATTCATGCTTTATGTTGGGCCTTGGTATTCCATATCTAAATAAAATTCAAACCAACCTAAAGTCAAAAAAATGGAAACTACAACTTAGCAAAGACAAAAAGCCAAAAGAGCAAGTCAATCAATTTAAAGAAACAAAAAAACTGCTAAACACCAACAAAAACAACGAAATTTATTCTTCATTCCTGGGTGACGTTAAAAACAAAAACATCACTGAGCCATAAGCTTATAGTAAGCGATCCCTAATTTTAAGGGGCAACTTTTTAACACGGCCATATATTTAGCATATAATAAAAATAAGTAATAAGAGTTTGTATGTACCTGAATTTAAATAGGAACCAAAAATGAGCGTATTCGAAGCTTTCATGCTTATCTGCTTTGGCGCAAGCTGGCCATTTGCAGTGTTAAAGACTTATAAAACCAAAAACGTAAAGGGAAAAAGCGCAAGGTTCATATCACTAATATTAGCAGGCTACATTTTTGGAATAATACATAAACTAATATTTTCGTTTGATATTATCTTGTTATTATACATTTTTAATGGCTTATTAGTTTCCGCTGATCTTATAATGTACTTTAAATATAATAGTAATGCTTAATCAAAACTAAGCATTTGCGCCAACTTTAAGTATAATACTAAAGTGTAGGTAATCTTAAAATATATTAAAGAATTTATATAATAACTATTGCACTAGTCACCTATATGTGGTAGACTAAGAAAATCAGATTAGTTACTATATAAATTCTTTCACTAATAGAATATTTAATTAATTTTTTTTCTTACACTATTTAAGATAGATCAAACAAAAAATTAAGTCAAGCAATTAATTAATAAGTTAATGAAAAGAATAAAGGAGGTTTATTAACGGACAAAACAGTTTAATTTAAATTTATTTTAGATTCTAACATGTTAGTAAGTATTAGCTTAGTGGAGAAATTTAAATGAAAGCAGCAGAAAGAATCAAACAAAAGTTATCACAGTCAACAGAGAAAAGATCGTCAAACGCTAAGTGTCCAAAGAGATGGAAGATTAACTTAAATTCATTGATGGAATATGTTCACTACATTAAAGACGATGGCTTACAATACGCAGATTGATGCTGTTGCTTAAAATTGAATAATATTAACAAAGAGCAAGGTCAACAACCTTGCTCTTTTATAGCTGATATCTACCCGCTTGCCATTAATATTTATTTTCTATTCTGTTCTTAAATATGTATCCAGCAGCGTTAAAGAAATATCAGAAGCATTAAATTCATACCTAACCCCAAATGGCAAGGTAACTTTACTCTTGTCATGACCGGCAGCAAATCCATAAGCAACCGGAAAATCATATTTTTTTGTGACTTCTTCAATCAAAGCAACAAGACTCAATTTATCTTCCACATCAGTACATGCCGCAAACAATAAACCCACAGCTCCCTCAAAAACACCTGCCATCTTAAGGTGCACCAACATTCTATCCAACTTATACAAAGGCTCGTTTATATCTTCAAACAAAAGTATCTTGCCATCTATGTCCGGCATGTATTTTGTTCCAATAAGATTTTGAAACACCGCAAGGTTGCCACCAATTAGCTCACCTTGGCATTTACCGGGCTTTATACAAAATTTTTCTTCGTTATTTTTATACTTAAAAGGCAGCACCACCCTAGCTTCTAAAGTTTCAAAAAAACCGGCTTCTGTATATTCACATATATTTTCCACTCCAAAGTCCGCTACAGCCATAGGCCCGTGAAAGGTTACAAGCCCGGTTAATTTATTAATGGAATTTAGCAAAAAAGTTATATCACTATACCCCACAAAAATCTTAGGGTGCTGTTTTATCAGGTCAAAATCAAGATATTTCATCAACCTGGCTGAGCCATAGCCGCCCCTGGCGCACAATATTGCAGATATTTCATCATCCATAAAAAAATTCATTAAATCAGCGGCTCTTTTCTCGTCCTCCCCCGCCAGATATTTTTTTTGCGCCAGCACGGACTTGCCAAATTTTACTTTGTATCCTTTTTTTTCAAAATAATTTTCAATTAAATTTAAGTCAACATCAGAATTTAGCACACCAGCCGGCGACAAAATACCAACAGTATCACCGGGCTTTAACTTTTTGGGTTTTATAATTCTTTCCATCTTAGCTTTCTACCTAACTTTTGTTACAGTTAGTATATTATATTTATTATATAATAATAAGTACATAACTGTTGAGAATAATCTAAAGTATATTAAGCAGGAACAATGACACAAAATTACATCCCACTATACAGAAAATACAGACCACAAAGCTTTGCTGATCTTGTTGGACAAGAAGCACTGGTAAAAACTTTGTCCAATGCAATCAACTTAAACAGAATTGCACACGCATACTTATTTACCGGCCCTCGTGGTACAGGCAAAACCTCAACAGCAAGAATCTTTGCCAAGTCGATTAACTGCAAAAACGGCCCCACCCTCGAACCATGTGGGGAATGTCCAAACTGCCTAGATATAACCAACGGCACATCTATTGATGTAATTGAAATTGATGCAGCAAGCAACAGAAAAGTTGAAGATGCCAGAAATTTATTGGAAAAAGTCCAATTTGTACCGGCATCAGGAAAATTTAAAGTTTATATCATTGATGAGGTCCACATGCTCACAACAGAGGCCTTTAATACTCTATTAAAGACCCTGGAAGAACCTCCACCAAACTTGGTATTTATTTTAGCCACCACAGAAGCCCATAAAGTTTTGAACACAATTATCAGCCGCTGCCAAAGATTTGATTTACGTCGTATTCAAGCACCTCTGATTGTTGAAAGAATGAAACATATTGTTGATATTGAAAATATTAACATATCTGATGAAGCATTAAACATTATTGCCAAAAGATCTTTTGGCGGTATGAGGGATGCTCTTAGCCTTTTAGACCAGGCTAGCATGCTCTCAAGCGAAGAAAAACAAGTGAATGAAGATGATATTTTAGGATTACTTGGCAGCATATCAGAAGAATTACTTTTAAAAATATCTAATGCACTTGCCAACAAAGACTCTAGCGAATTAATTTCCCTTATCGACCATTTGGTTCAAATGGGAAATGAACCTTCACAGGTTGTAAAAGAATTAGTCAATCACTTTAGAAATATGATGCTTGTTAGCACTACCGGCAATGTTGAAGGCCTAAAAAATTTAGTAGATGCATCTGAACAAACATTAAATGAACTTAAAGAACAATCTAAAAAATACGAAATTATCGAGATAGCGCAAATTATCGAAAAACTATCCGAAGCTGAAAGAACATTAAAAACTACGACCCAACAGTACTTATGGCTAGAGGTTGCGCTAATTAATATTTGTTTTAGAAATGATATTCAGGTGATAAAAGACTTAGAAGACAGAATAGAAAAACTGGAACAGTTTATCAGTGGCAATAATCCTATACCGGTACAAAGCCTATCAGCAGCGCCTGCACTACCTGAATACACTCCAACACTACCAAGGCAGACCGATGTTGTAGTTCAAGCTAACCCTATAAAGCCTACACCGCAAAGTGTAAGCACTGAATCAAAGGTACAAACAACAGCCCAAGAGAAGCCTGTGCCTCAACCGATAAAAAAAGAGGAAACTTCCTCTAACAATTATGCAACTAGGCCTGAACCCACCATGCCAGCTCCGGTGCAAAGCAATCAGCCTTTAGCAATTACCTGGAAAAACCTGCTTGAACACATAGAAAGCGTCCCGTCCAGAATGTTTTTCTTTAGCTTGTCAAAGCCTATAGAAGTCAATACAGAAAAAATTGTTATAACATTTGCCAGTGAAAATTTTGTAAAAAAAGCCCAGTCAAAAGCTAAAATCGACCCATTAGAAAGAGCTGCAATGCAACTATTCGGTTGCACCCCAAGAATTATTGTAAGAACACCTTTACCTGAAGATGATGGCATTATAAAAAATCAAGTAATGCAGCAGCCTACATCTGCGCCGGTCCCAAAAGCAGCACCAGCTCAAAGACCTGTTGCAACTCCTCAACCGGAGATTGACGAACCTCCGCAAAAAATGACTAAGGTTCAAGAAGAAAAAATAGTTGTATCTGCAAAGCCCAAAGAAGCTTTAAGCAAAGATGTAGAAGAAGAATTGGATTCTATAAATGCTGTACCTGTGTATATAAAACTGGGAGAGCAGGCTAAAATAGTCAAAGATCTATTCAACGGAAAAGTCATTGAATAGAGGCTTAGTAATTCTTGCTATTAATAAATGTAACAGTTTCTTAACAAAATAGCCCTTTTTTCTGAAAATCCAAAGCGATTCCTGCAATGGATTTTTCAAGCTGCTATAGTATATATTAAGCAAATAAAAAATATATCAAATTAAACTTAAATAAAAAATTGAGGTCCTGTTATTTTGCCAAGAGAAGCTCCAAAAACAGAAGACACATGCCCAAAGGATAATGATAAGTATGCAGCCTTTTTATATTACAGACTGCGTAATAAAATTGTCCTCTTGCGCCGTTGGAGCAAAAACGATGATCTAATGGGCTTAAAAGGTCGCATGGAAGAAGCAATAAAAACTTCAGAAATGGAATTTGATGTAGTCGGCAAAGAATTTTTGAATATAATGCGCACAGGCG
>JANQFW010000015.1 GCA_028277625.1 Candidatus Gastranaerophilales bacterium
TTTTATTCAAACATTTAGAGGACGAAAACTCTTTGAATGTAATTTAATATTTATATGTTGAAATAAATTATACCTTAACAATAAATTAACAATCTTATCGGTTAGTCAAGGCATCAGTCAATGAAGGGGTTAGATCATTAAATTATGAAAAAGTATTCACATATTGAATTGCAAACTGAAATTAACAGGTTGAGTTTTCAAATTGAGCAGATAAAAAATAAGGTGGATCAAAATAGCGAACTAAATATTTTATACAACAGATTGTTAATAGAGAGAGCACATGTAAGAAAAAAATTAAAAGAAGCAGAGTCTAAAAACTTCTTTTCTTATTTACCAAAAACAAGGTTGTTTAAGAAAAGAAAAAAAATGATATGCGATTATTTTGCTAATTAATTTTGTGCTGAAGTTAAAAGCTATTTATTATGCAGATATGTTCTAAATATATAAATTTAACTTAATTTTTCTTTACATATATATCAACTTTTTTACAAAGCTTGTTTTTATTCATGATGTACATGTAATTATTTAAATGGGTGCATATTTTATTTATCAAAAACAAATTGTGGAGGGTTGATAATGGAGAGTTACTATCAACTTCAAGGTTTAAGTTATAGTTATTCATCTGTCGATTTATCTCACGCACAAAGAGATTTTCTTCTAAAGAGTAGTTATAGAATATGTTTTAGTGGAAACAACGGAATTAATAGAAATTTTAAAATAATCGGTTATGAATCTGAAACCGGAAGCTTATTAGTTTTGGAAAACTGCTCTTCCGGCGATCATATTTATAACAAAGTTTATTTGCTAGGGTCTGATGGCCGAACTGAAAAATTTAAAGGTCAGAAGGTTACTTTATATTAATTAACTTCAGGGTAAGCTTACGCACAGGGTTAATGTTCTAAACCATTAACAAAGTCTCTTGTGTTTTTAATTACTTCTGTGCGCATCTCGTCCGGTAAGACCTTTAAAAATTCTAAAATAATTCTGCAAGATTCTTTATCATCATAATTTCTGCGGTAGCTTGGAGAGTAAGCTTTAGTGTAAATTTCTTCTGACAATACCTCCTTACATGCTGGGTAGTTTAAGACATGATCCACTATAAAGGTGGTAATTTGTTTTTGCAGGGCAGTATCTTTGCTTGCAAGCATTGCGATGCAGTCTTGTAAGTCTTGATTGTCGTCGTACCACCTTTTATAAAATTTGTTTTTGCTCATAGCAATTCCTTATGAATATCCGATTAAGATATATTTAACATATAGATTATACTTAAAAATATGATAAGAATAAAGGTTTTTAAATAAATGTTTACATTAATTACGACTCGATCGTAAGTGTAAATTTATTTATACCTTCAGAGCTATTATAATATAAATATATAAAAAGCAAAATAATTAGTACCTTAAATTGTAATAAAAGCCATAATATTAATTATTACTTACTTCCCTTCCAAATCCAAAAGTGCCTATAACTTCGTCATTATCATCAAAAATAGGTGCCTTGAAGATTTCGTAAGCTTTCCTTCCGTGTGGAGTTTCAACTTCTCTGTTGGAAATATAAAGAAACTTTTTGGACTCCATTACTTGATTATCTTCTTCATCAAAGAGTTTTGCAACATCTTCATCAAAAATTTCATCTGCTTTTTTGCCGATCATTTTTTCTTCTGTAAGGTCAAATATATCTGAATTAGGTTGATTTGAGGCTTTGAATTTGCCATTTCTGTCTCTCATCCAGGTAATGTAATGATTAGTATGGAACACTGCATCTATTAATCTTTTTTTTTCATCAACTTTCATAATATAAACTCCAAATAATTTTTATTACTAACATGGGAGTTTAAGTTATAATTTTATTGAAATAATCCCCTTGCCGGATATTATTTCAATTAGTGTATTTTAGGGTTATTATAATAAAATATAATAGTAACTATATTTTATTAATTATTTAAAAGTTGGGGGTATAATATTATATGAAAAAGATTTTGAAAAAATCAGCTTTAGTGTTATTTTTACTGCTTTTTGCAACAGCAAGCTCTTTAAACACTCCATCATTTGCTGTCCCCAAAGTATTGAGCAAGCGTAAATTAACTCCAGATGAAGTAAATAACATAACAATATACAAAAAAATAAGCCCGGCAGTTGTGAATATTACTACAACCACACTTACTTATGATTTTTTCTATGATGTTATACCTAAAAGTGGTGCGGGGTCTGGCATGGTAATAGATCCGCGAGGGTATATTTTGACCAATCATCATGTTGTGGAAAATGCTGCTAAGCTTGATGTTACTTTTTTGGATGGGGCAGAGTACACTGCAAAAGTGGTCGGTTATGATATTAATAACGACATTGCTATTATAAAAATAAATCTGCCTGAAGGAAAAAAATTGGAATATATTCCGGTTGGTAAATCAACTGACTTGGTTGTGGGGCAAAAAGTTTTAGCAATTGGCAATCCTTTTGGGCTTGATAGTACTCTGACTACGGGAGTGATAAGCAGTTTGGGACGTACTCTAAAATCTAAAAATAACAGGTTGATTCAGAATATTATTCAAACCGATGCAGCCATAAATCCGGGGAACTCGGGTGGACCTTTGATAGATTCACAAGGGAAGCTCATTGGAATGAATACTGCTATATTCTCTCCAAGTAAAGCAAATGCCGGCATTGGATTTGCTATACCAGTATCTACTATGAAGCGTGTAGTTCCTGATTTGTTAAAATATGGATATGTTAAACGGCCTTACTTAGGGGTTTCTAATGCTATAACAATAACTAAGACTCTTTCAAAGGTTTTAAATCTGCCTAAAAATGGAATAATTGTACAAAAAGTTATACGAAACAGCCCCGCAGCAAAGGCTGGCATAAGGGGTGGCGATAGAGTTGTAAGACTGGGCCGCTACAAATTGCTTTTGGGCGGTGATATTATATACTCTGTGGATGGAAAAAAAGTGAAAAATAGTTCTGCTTTTGCTACATATATTGAATCAAAAAATCCTGGTGATAAAATTGAAGTAGAAGTACTTAGAGAGGGTAAATCTGTTAAATTTACTGTTGTGTTAGAAAGTATTCCACGACCTAAAAGGAGTGGTGGCAAATTAAGTTCTAATGCGTCTTAAGAAAGGGAAATAACGAGGCATAAGGTTAATGAGTAAGATAATTGTTGTAGATGACGATATAGCGATATTAGAGCTAATAAAAATAAATTTGGAGCTAAATGGGCACAATGTTTTTACATGTCTGGATGGGATAAAGGGATATGCTTTAATTCAGCAGGAGTTGCCGGATTTGGTAATTTTAGATGTAATGATGCCTGATGTTGACGGATTTACTGTTGCACAAAGAATAAGACAAAATGATTCGACAAAAGATTTACCAATACTAATGTTAACGGCTCTTGGTACTTTAGAAAAAAAAGTTCAGGGTTTTGATGCAGGCGTAGATGATTATTTAGTTAAGCCGTTTGAGCTTGATGAATTAAAAGTAAGAGTGCGAGCTCTACTTAGACGTACAAATTCTATTCCAGAATCGTTAAAAAGGCCTGAGATTTTGACTGTTGGTGATTTTACTTTAATACCTGAAAATTTAGTGGCAAAAGTAAATAACAAAGATGTAAAGCTAACACCTATAGAATTTGAAATATTAAATGCACTTGTACAAAAGCATGGGCAAACTGTACCGGCCGGCAATATATTAAAAGAAGTCTGGGGATATGCTCCTAGTGATGATATTGAGACTATCAGAGTACATATACGTCATTTAAGGACAAAGCTTGAAAAGGTAAACCATGGAGTTAAGTATATTGAGACCATCTATGGCGGTGGTTACAGGTTGATACCTGAAGGAATCAAAAAAGATAAGTAAACAATATCTTAAAATGTTTAGCGGACAAGCCTGTTTAGGATGCGGGTGAATAAAGTCTTTCGACTTTTTAGTAGTGTGTACAGTTTTACTATTAAATTGTATTCACGCTCTAATTTGAAGATTTTTAAATCATAAAAATCAAACCCGTAGCCTTGAATATGCCGTGTATATTTTTCCATGTTATATAAAATTTTTAGATAATTCTTTTGCTTATAATAAATTAAGCCTAGATTATAATAAAACATAGCGAATTTATTATTTACTTCCAGGCCTTTATTAAAAGTGCTTATTGCGTTAGCAGCGTCATTTGACCAGTAGTAAATTAGGCCTTTGTAATTATAGAGTCTGTGATTTTTAGGCTCTAATTCTAAAGCTTTGTCTAAGCAGTTTACAGCTTCGGAGTAATTGCCGGTTTGAATATGAGTGTTAACCATGTTTAAGTAAATAGCAGGATTGTCCTTTACCAAATCAAGGGCTGTTTTAAATGCATCTATAGACTTGTCAAATTCACCTGTTTTAAAGTATGTATTTCCTAAGTTGTTGTAGGCAACATAATCATTGGGGATGAGTTCTGCAACTTTTAAGTAGTTTTTCTTTGCTTTTTCATAATCACCTGTTTTGTAAAAGAGATTTCCTATTGCATTAAAAGACTGAACAAATTTAGGGTTTATTTGCACGGATTCTCTTAAGTGGTTTAGTGCTTGGTCAAAGTTATTTTTTGCAGAATAAACTTTGGCAAGGTTGTAGTGTGCAAAGCTTTCACTTGGTCTTATTTTTATTGCTTTTAAAAAGTACTTAACAGCTAGATCATGTTTGCCTTGTGCTGTGTATGCCAGTCCTAAGTAATTATATGCGTCAAAATGCTGATTATTCATATCTGCTGTTTGTTGGAAATATTTGATGGCTTCATCAAAGTTATTAAGCTTTAAGTTAATGTATCCCATTAAATATAGTGTTTTTTCACTGGTATGGGTTAACTCTAAAGCTTTCTTTTGATTCTCAAGTGCTTTTTTATATTCACCTTTGCGAATATAGGATTCTGAGAGATGGTTGTAAAAAAGCAACTCTTTGGGTGCGTTTAGGACTGCTTTTTTGTAATATTTTATTGCTAGATCGGGTTGATTTTTTTTATGGTAAATATCTCCAAGATTATTTAGGGTCCAAGCATGATTTATGTTAGTAGACAGTGCTTTTTTGTACTGCAATATTGCTTTATTTATAGCGCCCATTTCTTTATAACAATTTCCAAGATTGTTATGTACGTGTGTGTATGCCGGGTTTATTCTCAGAGCCTTTTCAAAGTGTTCAATTGCTTTATTTTGCTTTCCTAGCCTGAAGTAAATATAGCCTAGGATGTTATTTGCCCATGCGTTTTTAGAATCTATTTTTAAAAGTTTTTTTTGATTTTCGATTGCTAGATCAAATTGGCCACTGTAAACATAGGCGTTGCCTATATTGTTATAGTAGTCTGTTGATTTTGGGTTAAAATTCAGAGCTTTCTTAAAATATTTTATTGCTTCGTTATATTGACTGGATTTTAAGTATATTTCTCCAAGCTTTGAATAAATTTTTTCGTTGTTGGGTGTTTTAAATACTAGTTTTTGCATGTACTCAATTGCAAGCTTAAAATCGCTTATTTTTAGCGCGATATCTGCAATTGCAAAGTAACAGTGAGAGTTATCGGGATTTTTGCTTATTGCATCCTTAATTACGTCAATAGCTGTGTAATGATTTTGTTTTCTATAATAAATATTTGCAATATGTAGTAAAATTTCATCATTTTCGGGATTAATAGAGGATGCTTTTTTAAAGCATTCTAAAGCCAGATCCATGTTGCCGGAGTCAAAATAGCTCTTTCCGGTCTTTATAAAGTAATTTTCTCTATTATTAGTTGATTGTTTATCTGTCATTTTTACTTTTACTCTGCCAATAATGATTTTGGGGCAAAAATATTTATTATTTTAGATAACTATTATCTATTCAAAATTTTACATCATTAACTTAAGATTGTATATGATTAAAAAATTTTTTTATTCTTATCTTAAATAAATATTATAATCAGTTTATACACATAAGCAATCAAAAGCAAAAATATTGAAAAATTTAACTTTTATATATTCATAAAGTTTTCTTTTAGACTGCTGTTTATAAGTTTATTGAGCTTGCTTAAATTATAGTTAATTTCTTCGGGATTTTCTTTACCTTTAGGCAGCGTAGTAAGTAATTTGCTTATACATAAGGAGTTCAATGTATCTATATATATGTAGTTGATCATTTTACACCCTTTTTATTGCCTTAAAATATATCTATATAAAAACAATTAAAAAATGTTAATTGTTAAACTTTTAATTCATCTTAAAGTATTTTATCAATACTAAGAATTAGATAAGATCTTTTTAAAATCAGAATTAGTAGTTTAAAATTTAACAGATTGCTAAGTTATTTAAAACTTTCGGCGCATACTAAGTTGTAATA
This sequence comes from Candidatus Gastranaerophilales bacterium, assembly GCA_028277625.1. GTDB lineage: Bacteria > Cyanobacteriota > Vampirovibrionia > Gastranaerophilales > JANQFW01 > JANQFW01. Next base: position 6,336 of record JANQFW010000015.1, read on the forward strand.
ATTGTTGTTAGTATTAAAATAGTTATCAGATGATTAAATCGTGTTATAACTAATAAAATAAACTAGTCTCTGAAAAGAGCAATCTAAAATTTAATTGATGAGTCGTATAATTATCTCTGGTATAATAAATCTAAGGTACTTTTCGGATTATTCAGTAAATGGAATGCGCAAATGAAACTAAAATTACTAGCCCTAATAACCATAATAACAACTAATATGGCTTTTGCTAATTCAAGCATGGATTATGAGTTGGCATTGAAGGAATTGGAAAATCAAAATTATGAGCTGGCAGTTCATTATTTAAAACAAATTTTGGCTGTAGAGCCTAATAATGCCAAGGTTCATTATAATTTGGGTGTTGCGTATAAAAATCTTAATATGCCTGATAAGGCACTGGATGAATTTGAAAAAGCAGCCGGTCTTAAAATGGCAGGTACAGTAAAACCAAAGCATAAAAGGTTAAATTTAAATAAATCAGCCAATTTAGATTATAAACAACTTCCGCAAACAACAAACTTTTATAATATTTTAAAAGAGAGAAATTCTCATTGGTCTAATAGTGGTAATGAGCATCAGAGATCTACGCAGGAAGCGACAAATCATGCGGTTAACTCACTAGTTAATAATTTGGATGAATTTAGTGTTAGTAGCAAACAAAGTAACACTGCAAAAAAAAGTAAGTCTCAGGAAAGAGACTATTTGGATATTGCTGATATTTATTATGATAATCATAAATACACAACTGCAATAATCTATTATAGCTATGCAATAGATTTGAACCCTAAAAACGATTATTCTTATTACAAAATTGCTAGTTGCTACAGAAATAAAAGACAATACAAAGATGCATATTTTTATATTAATAAGGCACTTGCTCTTAAGCCGGCTAATCGAGATTATAATGATTTAAAATCTAAAATAGCTTTTAATTATAAAAAAAATAAAAAATACGTAAATATTAATAATCTAAATAAGCGCAATGAGGTAAAGTCTTTTGCTAAACAAAAGAGTGAAAGGCAAGCAACTATTTCGCAAAAAAATTATCAAAATTCTGAGTACTATAATAATCAAGGTATAAAGCTATATAACAAAGGTGATTTAGACAAAGCCGGAAACTACTTTAAAAAGGCAATTGAAATGAATCCTGACTTTGCCAGTGCCTATAATAATCTTGCAAATGTAGAGTATAAGCGTGGTAATTTTGATAATGCCAGAGAAAATTATATTAAATCCATAAAATTAGATAAAAATTATGTAGAAGCTTATTATAATCTTGCTTTGCTCTACAAAAAAGAAAATAAAAGAAAAAAAGAGCTAGAATACTTAAATAAAGCCATAAAATTGGATCCGTTTTATTATAATGCTTATTATGCCAGAGCTTTTTATTATAAGTCTCAGGCTGAGTTTGCAAAAGCTAAGAGCGACTTAAAAAAAGTTACTGTGTTAAAAAAGGATCATGTAAAAGCGCATTATAACCTAGGTGTTTTATATGCAAACGAGTCTAGAATTGATGATGCTATTGACCATTTAAAGCAAGCCTTAAACTATGCTCCGCAAGATGCTAAATTGTATACTAAGCTTGCTAAGTTATACGCATTTAGAGGAAACAATCCAAAAGCTATTCAATATTTCTTTAGGGCACTAGATTTAGATCCTAAAAATTCTAATATTTATATGGAATTAGGGAAGAAATTTATTGAACACAATCAAAATAATAAAGCAATTGAGATTTTAGAAAAAGCAAATTCTTTGAATTTAAAGAATGCTGACATTTTGAATAGCTTGGGTCTTGCTTATATAGGCGTAGATAAAAAAGTAAAAGCTCTTGAGGCTTTTAAAAAAGCTGTATTAATAGATCCATCCAGGCCAATTTATCATTATAATCTTAGCCAGGGATATTTGGCATTGAATGATAATGAAAACTCTATGAGAGCATTTCATAATGCTATAAACATTAAACCTAAAGAGCCTGTTGCTTTTATAGATCTTTCTAAAATTTATTATGATAAAAATATGTTTTCTTTTGCTGAAGATGTATTAAAGCAGGGTATGGCCCTTGATCCTGCTAATGAGTATTTTTACCTGACGCTTGCTAATATTTATGAAAAACGCGGATATAAAAATCAAGCTAAAGAAGTTTTGCTGTACTACTTAACTTTAAATCAAAACTCGATTTTAACCCCAAGTATAAAAAATAAGCTTAAAGCGCTTGGTTTTTAATTTATAAATTTTAGTTTATTTTATAAAAAGAAAGAATTGACCTGAAATTTACAGGCTAATTCTTTCTTTTGGGACTGAAGAAGAATAATATGAGAAAATAGGCTATGATTTATATAGCTAAGATATATAAACTAATTGATCCAAAAAATAGAGTAAACCAGCAATGGAAAAGCAATCTTGTGCTAGTGATCGCAGGCATTTGCTCCGACTTCAAGCGTGCCGGTAAGATGATTTTTTACGATTGTTTCAGGGTGATCCGGCAGAGCTCCAACAATAACTTCAATTCCTTTAGCATTAAATAAACTTTGGGCTCTTGCACCCATTCCTCCAGCTATAACTAAAGTTACACCATTATCTGCAATCCAGCCGGGTAATACACCTGGTTCATGCGGTGGTGGCGTAATTTGTTCAACGTTATTTATTTTTTTTGATTCCGGGTCGATCTCAAAAAAGGTAAACACTTCACAATGTCCGAAATGTATACATAATTTACCATTTGCAGTGGGAATAGCAATTTTCATTTTAATCTCCTTTTAATATAATTTCTAAATCGTTCCATAATTTTTTTAATTCTTTAGATGAGTTGTTATTTGAGTGCTCTGTAATTGATTTTTTGCTAACTTGAGCACTAGTAAAATCTTTATCATAAGGAATTTTTCCTAATAGTTTCGTATTGTTTTGTGTGCAAAAATCTTTAATTTGTTTTGATATTTCGAGGTTTATATCAAATTTATTTATGCACACGTAGCTATTTATTTTAAAATGCCGGGTTAATTTATAAACTCTTTGCAGATCATGAAGACCCGATACAGTTGGTTCGGTTATTATCAAGACAGCATTAACTCCAGATATAGATGCAATTACTGGACAACCTATACCAGGTGAACCGTCAGAAATTATTAGGTTTGAGTTTTCCGCTTGAGCGGTTAGTCGTGCTTGATTTCTGATTTTTGTCACTAGTTTGCCAGAATTCTCTTCAGCAATGCCTAGCTTGGCGTGAATAAATTTTCCAAATCGAGTCTGCGAAATATACCATTCACCAGCCAGCTTTTCATTTAGAGTTATAGCTTTTTGCGGGCAGAACTCAGCACATACCGCGCAACCTTCGCATTTTATTTTGCTTATCAAATTATTTTCAATAGCATCAAACTTGCATAGTTCTTTGCATTTATTGCATTTAATACACTTTTCTTTATTGATTATGGCTAATTTACCAGAATAAAAATCATTTTTTTCTAGTACTTCAGGCTCTAAAATCAAGTGTAAATCTGCTGCATCTACATCGCAATCAACAAAGATAGGATTAAATAGTTCGGAGTCACTGGCCAGCATTGCAAAAGAGGAAACAATGCTGGTTTTTCCAGTTCCACCTTTACCGCTTATTATTACTAGTTCTTTCATTTTACTAAGTCCTTAATTAATAGAGTTATAGGCTCGAAGTATTGTTCAAATTCCGGCATCTCTTTTACAATAAGCTCACCTTTAGAATAAACTTGTGCTGCCTTCATTGAGTCAGGTATTTTAGCTGCAATTTTAATATTATTTTGCTTTGCATAAGTTTCTATAATATGATCGTTTTCTTTAGTAGACCTATTTATAACGATAGAGAATGGTATATTTAGTTCTTTTACCATATCAACTGCTAACTTTAGGTCATTTAGTCCAAAAGGTGTTGGTTCTGTAACCATTAGAGCATAATCCGCATCTTCTGTTGCTGCGATAACAGGACAAGATGTACCTGGTGGGCAGTCGATAATTTGCAATTTAGCATTTTTAAAATTGTTCGCATAGTTTTTTACTTCTTTTATTAGCGGTGGTGACATTGCTTCGCTAATTCTCAATTTGCCATGCACAAAATTTAAATTATTTATTTGAGCATATTCAACCGCGCCTACCTCCTGTTTTGATTCTGTTACAGCGTTTGTCGGGCAAATCAACTTGCATCCTCCGCAGTCATGGCATAATTCTGGAAAACATATGATTTTATTTTTTACTAAAGCTAAGCAGTTAAATTGGCATAACTGCACGCATTTACCGCATCCTGTACATTTTTCATTACTAAATTCAGGGATATTTCTATAAACTTTTTTATTGTCTGCAAATTCGGGTTTTAAAAATAAGTAACAATTAGGTTCTTCTACATCACAGTCCAAAAGCGTAATATTATCTTCTTGAGTTAGTATATAAGCTAGATTCAAAGCAATTGTACTCTTGCCTGTGCCTCCCTTTCCACTTGCTATAGCTATTTTCATTTTTTTACTCCATTTGTTTTTTATTAAATTTAAGGTCGAGCGAGTCGGTTTTGCCGACGTAAAGCGAGATCAAAAAAGGATTTGACCCTACGAGGGGTAAGGGATGGATAAAGAATATTAGACCCAATGGCTTTCTACATCGGCCTTCAAAGCTTCTTTTAATTTATTATTTTTAAATTTTTCTATATTTTCCTTAATAGCTCCGTCCAAGCCGGTGAAGATTTTAACTCCAGCCGGTGAAAGTATTTTAAATGCCTTTGGACCGCAGTGACCGGTTATAAGTGCATCAATATTTTCATTTAAAACATGTTGTGCTGCTTGTACTCCTGCGCCTTGGGCAGCTTCTAAATTTTGAATATTATCTATAACGTAGAATGTGTTATCATTAGTATCATATATAATAAAATACTTAGCTCGCCCAAACCTTAAATCAACGCTAGATTCAAGATTTGGAGCAGATGATGAAACTGCTATTTTCATTTCTAAACTCCTGATGTATAATCTGTAATTATAATATAACCTGACAGCTGCAATTGTCAAGTACAAGGTGAAACTATGGAAATTAATGATGATAAGCCTACATATTCAATAGGAATTGCAGCAGAATTGCTGGGAGTGCACCCTAGAACTCTGCGTATTTATGAAGAGGAAGGATTAATCACACCTTCTAGAAAAGGTGGCAAAAGATTATTTTCTAAAAATGATTTAAAATGGATAGAATGCCTAAGATATCTGATACACGACGAAAACATAAGTATTCCGGGTATAAAAAAACTACTTGAGTTTGCACCGTGTTGGAGATTAAAAAATTGTCCTAAAAATAATCGTGAAAACTGCACAGTGTCATACTGCCGGAATAGAAAATGCTGGGAAATGGCCCAGAAAGCCTGCAATAAATCTTGTAAAAATTGTGAAAAATACAAAGCTGAGAATGATTGATATTAATCATTCTCGTGCAAATTGAATATAATTAAGCCTTGATAAATTCTCGCTTACGCGACTCTAGGATAACCATAAGTATAGAAATATCAACAGGCTTTACCCCACCAATTCTTGATGCTTGAGCCACATTAACAGGTTTGATTTTAGATAATTTATCGCGCGATTCTTGAGACATTTGCTCAATAGCTTGATAATCAATATTAGGTGGGATTTTTATTTTTTCAAGCTTTCCAGCCTGCTCAACCTGCGATTCTTGTCTACCAATGTAGCCTGAGTATTTTAATTCTATTTCTACTTGTTCATAAATTTCTCTTGGCAAATTCAATGAACAAGTTTCTTCATCAACTTTTTTCAGAGTCTCATAAGATAGTTTAGGCCGCTTTAACAAACTAGCTAAACTAGTAGTGATTGATAACTTTTCACCACTTTGTGCTAAAATTTTGTTTACATCCTCACTAGGCTTGAGCTTGGCAATATTTAGACGTTCTCTTTCTTTTTGAATAGCAGCCTGCTTAGCATTAAATCTTTGCCACCTTGCTGTAGATATTAGACCTACTTCGTAGCCTAAAGCAGTTAATCTTTCATCTGCGTTATCTTGCCTTAAAATTAACCTGTATTCAGAGCGAGATGTAAGCATTCTGTAAGGTTCATCAATGTCTTTTGTTACTAAATCATCAATAAGCGTGCCAATATACGAGCTACTACGGGACAATGTAATCATTTCTTTGTTACTTAACAATCTTGCTGCATTAACACCTGCAATTAGGCCTTGAGCAGCAGCTTCTTCGTAGCCGCTAGTACCGTTTATTTGCCCTGCACAGAATAAACCCTCAATGGTTTTTGTCATTAAAGAATGACTTAATTGCACTGCAGGCATGTGATCATATTCAACTGCATAGGCAGGTTTAAGTATGCTTACGTTTTCCAGTCCAGGCAATGATTGCAACATTTTAATCTGTACATCAATAGGCAAGCTCGTGGAAAAGCCTTGCACATAAGTTTCGTATGTGTCTTTGCCTTCTGGCTCAATAAATATATGGTGCGAGTCCCTATGAGCAAATCTTACAACTTTATCTTCGATAGAAGGGCAATATCTTGGTCCTACTCCTTCTATTAGACCACCGTAGAGGGGCGATTTATCAAGGTTATTCTTAATAATTGTGTGGGTTTCTTTAGTGGTTCTTGTTAAGTAACATGGCAGTTGTTCTCTAACAGGTCTATCAGGTTCAAAAGAAAAGAAATTTAATTCTTCATCGCCTGGCTGTATATCCATTTTGCTAAAATCAATTGTTCTAGCATCAACTCTTGCAGGGGTTCCGGTTTTTAGCTTTTTTATGTTAAATCCAAATTGCTTTAAAGATTCAGATAGACCGGTTGCAGGAAATTCTCCCATCCTACCAGCTGAAAAAGCTTGCAGACCGATAAAAATTCTACCATTTAATGATGTGCCTGTTGTTAAAATAACAGCATCCGCTTTATAATCCAAGTTCAGTTCGTCTTTAATCCCAATTATTTTATTATTTTCAACTAAAAGCTCTGTTGCCATGCACTGTTTTAAGAAAAGATTATCTTGTTGCTCAAGTAACTTTCTCATGTATTGCATATATTCTTTTTTGTCGGATTGTGCTCTTAATGCTCTAACTGCCGGACCTTTACTGCGATTAAGCATTTTCATTTGAATATAAGTAGCATCGGTAACAATGCCCATTACACCGCCGAGTGCATCAATTTCTCTTACCAAATTAGATTTTGCCGGTCCGCCAATTGCCGGATTACATGGCATTAACGCTATATTTTCAAGATTAATAGTTGTTAATAAAGTTTTTGCCCCAAGCTTTGCAGCTGCAAGTGCCGCTTCACAACCGGCATGCCCAGCTCCAACTACTATTACATCATATTGCATATATTATGATCTCCAAGAAGTGATAGTCATCACTTTATTCCACTACTAAATTTTTCAATTGCATAATCACAGATTTCTTGTTGTGATTCTCTATCAATATAACGCCAGTCAATATCTTTATTTGCGTGAAACCAGGTAAGTTGCCTTTTGGCAAAATTACGTGTCTTTTGCTGAGCAAGTTCGATAGCACTATCCAGATTCATTTCTCCATCAAGATAAGCGCTTATTTCTCTATAACCCAGGGTTTTCAGCATTGAAACAGTCTTGCCGTATTTTTCTGTTAAGAGTTTTACTTCATCAATTAAGCCCATGTCGAGCATTTTTATAACTCTTTTATTTATTCTATCATAAAGAAAAGCTCTGTCTTCTGCTTTTAATCCAATATATATTGCCTCAAACGAAGGTGGTGTTTTTGTTTGAAGTTCAGACATTTTTTTGCCGGTTACTTTATAAACCTCTAAGGCTCTTGTTATCCTAAAGCTATCATTAATATAAAGATTTTTTGCTGTAATGGGATCTAGTGCGTACAATTTGTCGTATAATGCTTGTCTTCCATTAAGCTGAACAAACTCTTGCATTTCCTGCCGGAAGGCCATATCGGGGTCTACTTCTGGTATATCAAGGCCTTCTATTAGTGTTTTTATATAAAAGCCGGTTCCGCCAGCTAAAATTGGTACTTTGCCTCTTGCTAAAATATCTTGTACGCAAGCATCAGCATTTCTTTTGTACTCACCAACTGTATAAGTTTCTACCGGGTCTGCAATATCTACCATATAGTGTTTAATTATGCTCATTTCATCTGCTGTTGGCTTGGCTGTACCTATATTAAAGTCTTTATAAACCAAACGAGAATCAGCGGAGATGATTTCACCGTCAAAAACTCGGGCAAGTTTTATTGCAAGGTCAGTTTTACCCGTTGCTGTCGGCCCTACTATCGCAATTATTTTCTGTGAGTTTTTCAAAATAAATAAATGTTACCATTACTGAATAAACTAAAATAAATAATAATAGCATCAATCCAATAAATTGAATTATTAAACTAATAAAATCCGGTAAAGATTCTGTTAATTTTGTTATGTATGCTACTAAATATAAAAACAAAACAAGTGATAAATGTGTTACTGAATACAAAGCGAATGTTAATAAAGGCTTTTTATAAATAGTCTTCAGACTATAAAGATACGCTGTTGCAGGTCCTTTATTTTGCCCCACTATCGCATATATCCAAAACATAACTAAATATGTAAAAAATGATGTAATAAAGAAAATTAGCACAGAAAGAAATTGAAATAACTGATAAAAGTCTTTTTGTGTAAACATAAATAATTTATCTTTATTCGCAATTATAGCATTTAAAAGCTTTGTCAGTTCTTCAGCGCTTATATTTGCTATTGCTGATAACCATATTTTCAATCCCAAAAGTGCAAATACTAAATAAAATGCTAAAAATAACAAAAGCCCAATCCACAAGCCTACGAATATTTGAATAAAGTACTTGCTAACGCCTGGAAAAAACTGTTTTAAAAGAGTCATTTGTTGTTTTTTATGCTCTTCATCGGTTAGTTTTTTCTTTGTTGGATTTTTTATTAAAAAATAAAATATATTATACCAACCTGCTAAAAATGAGCATATAAAGCCGCTAACCGAAAGCAACATAATTACAAAAGGCACGCCAAGTTGTATTTGTTGTGCTTCTAGCAGAGGGTTTAGTACTATTAATAATAAAAATAGAAATATAATTAAAGGTTGTACAACCACCAAATTTTTTCTTAAAAGAACAAAAGAGTCTTTTAAAGCATTTAACAATATCAAGACAATATCCTTTACCAGTTAAACTTACAATATATATATTTAACCAAATTAGTTTTAAAAACAAGCATTTTTTATACCACTATTATTTTTCGTAGTCTTTTTGTTTCATTTTTTAAGTTTGTTATTGTTCCGGACTTTAAAAAAAATGAGAAACTGCTATAATACTTATCAACTTTAATGCTCTTAGCCACTATACGGAATGGGTACTATTAACCTTAATGCTTTTACAGCTTTTTTGTAGCCATTTATGTCTTTGCGGCTTTTAAATAATTTTTTTGCAGTTGTTAAGTCTTTTAAAGCTTTTTTTCGGCTACCATGAATTGATTCTGTGATACCCCTTGTAAAATAAGCTTCGCTGTACTGAGGATTTAGATCAATAGCTTTTGAATAATAATCTAAGGCCATTGTGGGCTTACCCAATTTTGAATAGATTTTACCTATATTATAACAAGCCGGGCTCGCATTAGGGTTTATAGCCAATGCTTTTTCAAAATCTTTTATCGCGCTGAAATTTTCATCTAATTTTGATTTTGCAATACCTCTATGGATATAAGCCATATAATCACTGTTATCTGAGTCTAAGACTCTTGTAAAGTCGTTGGTAGCCAGATTATATCTGTTTGTTTTTAAATAGCAAATCCCTCTGTTATAATATGCTTTTTTGTAGTCTATGTTTAGCCCGATAGCTTTTGTATAATCTTGTATTGCTTTTGTGTAATCTTTTTTCTCATCATACATGTAACCTCTGTTATAGTATGCACTTGATCTGTGTGGCGATAGCTTTATTGCAGTATTTAAATCATTTATTGCATCAGTGAGCTTGTTTTGTTTGTAATATAAAATACTTCGGTTAAAAAAAGCATTTGTTAAAGTCTTATCCAGGCTAATAGCTTTGGTATAGTCATCTATAGCTTTATAATATAAGCCAAGCTTGCTGTTTACTACACCTCTATTTACCAGCATTTTGGCGTCAACTGTATTTTCTTTTATCGCATTATTATAGAGTTTTAAAGCTTCAAAATATTTGCCTTGATTAAACTTGCTATTGCCCAGATCTACAGTGTTGCTTTGAGATGACAAAGCTGTTGGTGATAACAAATTTAGTAGTATATAGCCAATTAAAATTCTTTGTAGTGACTTATTTTGTTTCATACTCTTACCCAGACTCATAATAAATTTAATATTTAACGCTCATAAATTAAATTTTAGATTACTCTATTAAAATAAAATTTATTTAATCTGACAGTATAATCAGAAAAATAACTTAGAGCTACTATATATTCTATGATATTTTGCTAGAATTTGCTTGATATTTTTAAATTAGACTCTTATTATACTCCAATTGGTTGAGTTTTAAAGAAATACAGCTGTTAACAAATCTTCATTTGTTTTTTTCTCAATAAGATTTATTATTTGCTCCAAATCCCTAATTTTTCTCTTTTTGCATGCTGCTCTGCTTCTCTGTATTCCGTTTTATGAATTTTTGACTTGTATTTGTTAAAAAACATCTGCTCGCAATAGCCATGCCTAAGCAAATTTAGGCCTAATGGTTCGTGATTTTCAAGATAAATATATCCTAAAAACCTGCCATACTTATCTTTGCCTAATATTCTCACTTTATAGCTTTTATTAATTTTTAAATTTTTTTGTACAAATTTTTTAGCTGTGTCACCCCAGTAAAAAACTTTGTTTATTTTTATTTTATGATACTTTGCTTGGCTTTTGGCATGTTTTGATATTGAGGTCTCAAAGCAGTCTATACCTTTTAATCGCAATGATTTTTGTTTGTTTTGATATCTTATTCTCACAGTATCACCATCGATTATACTTATAATCTTGGCTGTTCTATCATTTTGATAATAACAAAAGCTGTAAGTCACATAAGCTACTAAAAATACAGCAATTAAGTATATTTTAAATTTTTTAATTACTTGAAGTATGGAGTTCATTTGCCTCGATTGTTTTAATAAAATTTATTGCTTTAGAGGTTTGCTCATAGTTGAAAGTGTCTTTTTTTCGCTTATACAAGTTTTTTGCAAGTTCCAAGTCATAAAGCGCGCCTTCATAATCTTTTAGCTTGCTTTTAATTATGCCTCTACTACTATAAGCGTCGCTTAAGTTGGGCTCTAGCTCTAGTGTTTTATTATAATCTTCAATTGCTTCTTCATAAGCACTCATTTTGCCCTTTATAATAGCCCTATTATAATAAGCTTTGCTATAATACGGGTTTATTTCAATAGCTTTAGAAAAATTTTCCAGCGCTTCTTCATAATTGCCGATTAAGCTTTTTGCTACACCCAGATTATAAACTGCTTTACTGTTATCAGGGGATATTTTGAGGATTTCCTCGTAGTCTTTGATGGCATGTTTATACATTTTTAAGTGCAAATAAATATTGCCACGAGCCATATAAGCTTTTAAGTACCTTGGTTCTATTTGAATAACTGTTGTAAGATTTGTAATTGCATCTTGAAATTCACCATCCTTGAATAACGCAATGCTTATATTATAGTAAGCCTGATAATAATTAGGGTTAAGCTGTATAGCTTCTATGTAATCTTCTATAGCACCTTCATAGTCATTCAAGTTCATTTTTGCATTGCCACGCCCAAAGTAGGCTTTGTTATAGTCTGGCTTGATTTCAATAGCTTTAGAAAAATCTTCAACCGTACCTTCGTAGTCTTTTAGCAAAAATTTAGCTACAGCTCTATTGTAATAAGCCTTGTGTTGGTAAGGGTCAAGATTGATGGCATTACTATAGTCTGATATGGCACCATTAATGTTGCCAACCTTCTTTTTTGCAAGACCTCTATTATAATATGCCATCGTATGATATGGATTAAGCGCAAGTGCTTGAGTGAAAGAGAATACCGCCTGAGAGTGGTAGCCACTTGAAGCTGTTTTAAGACCTCTTTCAAAATAGTAATTTGCGTTCTGTCTCGCATTAGCTTGCAATAGCAAGCTTGCTAGGCATATAAAAATAAAGATTTTAACAGTATTTTTCATATTAATCTTCTCAAATTTAGGAAGTAATTAGTTATATTGACGAATCTATTTACTATAATTATAATATAACTTTTTTTAAATTATTAAAAATTTTAATAAAATTTTAGTGATTAGTCTACCTCCTATAAAATGAATTTTGTATCTTACATATTAATTACTTTGATTTAATTAATTTTCATACTTGCTCACTACAAGCTTTGCAGCTTCAAATAGACCAAATGAATATTCGGTTTTTCTTATAGCATCTCCAAGCTGTGGATCTATTTTATCTGCGCGCTCTCCAAGTGCAAGTTTATCCTCAACAGTAGGTAACTTAGCAAAAAATACACCTCTTTTAAGCTTGTTTGCAGAAGTTTCACCTTCTGTACGAATTAAATTATCGTCTCTAATTAAGTCATCAGTCATTAAGCCTGCAATTTCTTTTTTTTGAGCCTCCGTTGCTTCGTCATAAAAATAAATTACAGCTGAATCACTTTTTTGATTCCAGTTCTCCATTCCATCTGGGATCCAATCACCCTTGTAATCTTGTAAAAAGCTAGTGCCTGCAGGTACTTTGTAGTTTACATTTGGATTATCGGAAATAAACTGATCTAATTTATTTATGAGCGCTTTTTTTGCATGGGCATTTACAAAGATTACTTCTTTAGGGTTGGATGGATATGCACTTGAACTACTAGTCATTAAGTAATAATCACGTCCTTTATCGACAATAATATTTTTTCCGCTGGTTGAACACCTAGCTGCATAGAAAAATAAGCATTAGATTTTTCACTTATTCTATGATTAAAGCCATCTTCTTCCCAAGCAAAAATCATAGGTTTACCTGAGTTATCCTTTTTACTATTTGATCTTTACTAACTAAATAAAAATAAAAACATTTTTATTTGCTAGTAACTTATTATAAAAATAATAATTACTTTTATAATACTCATTATTAATGCGGATTAGTCAATTGGCTAAAATTTTTAATTCTAGTTTATGATTGATGTATATTATTTAGTATGATAATTTTAAAATACAAATTGATGACCAGTATAATTAAATTGAGAAGACTTTTATAAAGCAGCGGGGAATTATGGGACCTAAAAAGAAAGCCAGTCAATGGGCAGCGAAAAATAATAAAATTTCGTTTAATCTAATCTTTTCTGCACTAACATTTGCAGTAGTTGTAATATTAAGCTATACATTTTTTTTTAAAGACAATCCAGTAATAAAAGACAGTAAAATTAATAATATTATCAGTGAAGTTAATTTAGCACCACCGCCTTTACCATTTTTTAACAACACCAGGCAAACTATTTTGCTCGTAGGTGTCGACTCTAATGGCAGAAACTCAAACTCTTATAATGGCACAAGGTCAGACACTATAATTTTGTTAAATATGGATACATTTTCTAAAACGGTAAATGTTATATCAATCCCAAGGGACAGCAAGGTTTATATAGCAAATGAGAAAAAGCCAAGCAAAATTAACTCAGCACATGCCTTTGGCGGAATTGATTTGACTATTAAGACCATTGAAAAGACTTTTGGAATAAATATAGATCACTATATAGAAGTAAACTATAATGCAATAAAAGAAATAGTTAAAGCCTTAGGTGGAATAAATATAGATGTGCAAAAAAGAATGTGGTACGTTGATAAAGCTGGTGGTTTGTATATTAATCTCTATCCAGGTAACCAAACTTTGAATTCAACTCAAGCAGAGGGTTATTTAAGGTTTAGGCACGACGCACTAGGCGATATTGGCAGAATGAAAAGACAACAAAAATTTATAAAAGCCTTGCTAGAAAAATTTAAATCACCTGATATCTTTTTTAAAATGCCTGATTTGGTAAGAGTATTTGGTGATAATGTAAAAACTGATTTGTCTGTGCAAAATATTACTCAGCTGGCAAAGTTTGCCCAGAAAGTTGAATTATCTAACATTCAAGTTGCAACTCTTCCCGGCAGACCTTCTGACACTGAAAAAATTAGCTATTGGGTACTTGATTCGCTTAAATGTCAAAAACTTATTGATAGGCTAATTTATAGAGAAAAACTTCCGAAAAAGTCATCTCCTATAACTCTTAGCCTTTTATATTCAAAAAAATATGAAAAAAGTATAGAAGAAATTCGTAAGCTATTCGAAGATAAGGGCTTTCAAGTAGTATGTAACATACCAACAAGAAAAAAGTTTAATCAACTTTTATTTCATTCAAAATATGCAAGATATGAAGATGCAAAAAAATTGAAATCTTTGCTAAAAAATACAAATAATTTGCACTTTATCATAGATTTGGATGCTAGATACTGTGGAAGTTCTGACTTTACGATTATTTTAGGCGATTAAAATTTTCTCTGTATTATATTTGCCATAAATTATTATATTTGCTATAAATATTGTATACTCTACAAAAATAACTATGTAGAGATAAAAGGTCAAATATAATGTTAGCCTGAAAATTTAGCTAGGATAGTTGAGGAGAAAATAAATTGAGAGTCAAAAATTGGGTATTAATTGCTTTGTTGGTTACAGTTATTAACTCTGCGAATATTACAAATGCACAGACAAGAGAAATACCATCGCCATTTAAAAATAAAGTTACAAAAATAGAAGCAGAAAAAACGAAACAAACTGTATCAAACACATTTAAAAAAGCAACTCAACAAAAAAATTCAAAGTATAATCAGGCTGAACTTAAAGTAAATCCGATGGAGGATATGAATAATCCTCTAGGATTGCTAAGAATTGAAGAAAAAGTAAACAGGGCTGCATATCTAACCAAGCTTAAGCGCTATGCAGAGGCAGAAAAAGAATTTAAAGAACAAATTGATTGGTTAATAGATGCAACTGAGCATCATACAAATCTTTTTAAAGTGTTAAGAAATCTTGATAATGCAGATGCTCAAGCAGGCTTGGAAAGAGAGCTTGCATTGCAGCATGCTGTACTTAGAGATATTGCTATTTACAAGTATGCAAATTTACAAATTCTACAAAAAAATTATAAAAAAGCAGTTGAATTATTGGTAGATGTGGTACGCTCTCAACCTAAAACCGAACTGGGTTTTAGTGCGTATGAAAAACTGCAAGAAGTTGGCTTTACCTTCAAAGTAGAACCGGAATTAGAAGATGCTGCACTGCAAGAATCTTCTGCCGGGGACCCAGGTCAAGTGTATAAAATAGGTCAATAATATAACAAATACTTATTTAAGGTTATCAATTTTTTCTATAGACCTGCTAACAAAGGTTACACCTTTTTTAATCATGTATGTGCTTATAACAGCAGATGAAACCCTAACTATTAAGCTGGAAACTAAACGGCCTGCCGGACCGGCAAAGGAGCCTGCTACAAATCCAATTAGTGCAGCGCCGGCTAACACATGATAGGGGTTACTTTTAATTTGTTCCTTTATGTCAAATTGATCATGAACGCATTTTGACAGTTCATCCATAGTTTCGGATATTTCATTTCTTACGTCTTTTATTTCTTTTTTTATTTCAACTTTAGAATCCATTTACTCGCTTCCTCCGCAGTTGTTTTACCTTCTTCTGATACAGAGTTAAAGCTCGATATCATATCTTTTAGTGTGTTTTTAATTATTAAGAGAAAAATAAGAGATGCAAACCAATATACAAAGGTCACTAAAAATGCTGATAGCCAAATAGGCATGAATATCGATAAGAAAAATATCAAAAAGAAGCCAAAAAATATTAGTCCTGTAAAGCCTAAGCATAGCCCCAGGCAAACAAATACCACTGACTTACATAATGACAATATTTCATCCTTTATTTCAACTTTTATTAGCTGTACATGTTTATTTAAAAGTCTGGTTAGCTCATCGAGAGTTTTTTTGAACAAAGGAATAATTCCTTGCGCCTGTTTATGCAATTCTCCTGTCATTACTTCCCCCATTTTTACTGGTAACCAAGCAACTTAGCCCCAAAGGGGCAAGTTTTAGGCGTAACAATTAATTTATCAATGAACAAATTAGTTTATTTAGATAATAATTTACCTGCGACAAAGCCTATAGATATAAATATCGCTAGCATTTTGCCCGGATGTTTATTGACAAGGCAAGTAAAATCTTCTTTTAGTGTATTTGCATTTTTGTTTTTTATGAATTCAGCTGTTTTCTGAAGTTTATCTGCTGTTTTTTCTAAGTTTTCAGCTGTAGTATCTATTGTCTTATCAATGCCTTCATTTATTTTTTCTTCAATTTTTTTTGCCTGAAGCTCGATTTGTTCCATATTATTGTTCTCTGTCATGACAAAATCTCCTTTATTTTAAACTTGCATGATTATATTTATTTTCAAATCTTGTACATGTTGATAGAGAAAAGATAACCATTAGAGGATATTATTTAATAAATTTTAAACTAATACATTAACACATCAGCTAATTACAACAAATTAGAATAAAATCTAATATCTGGCATTTTGGTAGAATAAACTTTAAAATGGATAGACAAAAGAGATACTATTTATTTAAGCTTTGTAACAAATTTAAATAAATAACTTAATTTCAATCGAAATTTTCCGATATATTATTTATATAAAAAGGAAATATTTATGAAGTTTAAAAACAAAAGAAAAGGAAATAATTTAGTAGAGTATTCTCTTATTGTCGTGTCTGTTGGAATGGCACTAGGGGTTGGACTGTTGCAAATCGATAAAAATTTATTTAAGTCAGTGTTTACTGGCTCTATTACCTCTAGCACAAAAGAATCCGCAGATAAAATAATTACAATTGCTCCCCTTAGTGAATAAAATCATTTTTTTATAAAAAAATAGATGCTATATTATAAGTAATAGTAGTATACTAGGTTTTAATATTTTTTAACAAGTTGTTGTATTATACTATACTTAAGAGTGCAATATTTTTTTCTTTTTGATTTTAATATATTGGAAAAAAGTAAAAGGGGAAATTTTGTTAGTATTTAGAGACTACAAAAAAGATTTAATACAATCATCGTGCCTTGCGCTTGGCATGTTTGATGGTGTGCATATAGGTCACAAAGAAGTGCTTTTAAGTGCTGTTAACAAGGCTAAGCAATATGGTGCATTGTCTACTGTTGTTACGTTTTCAAAGCATCCTCAGATTATCACAAATAGAACACCAACCAAGTTAATTACAAACATTGAAGAGAGGTTAAAACTGTTTGAAACTCTTGGCCTTGAAGCTGTTCTTGTATTAGACTTTGATGAAAAATTATCACATGTAAAGCCGGATAAATATATTGAAGACATACTGGTAAAATCTTTAAACCCCAAAAGTATAAGCACTGGCTATGATCATAGATTTGGAGAACAAAAAAAAGGCGATAATGTATTATTACAAAGTTATGCTACTACTTATGGATATGAAGTTTCGATAATACCACCCGTGCAAATAAATGGCCAAGTGGCGAGCAGTTCAGCTATAAGAAAATTTATTTCTATAGGAGACCTAGAATCTGCAGCAACCTTATTAAATAGACAGTTTTCTGTAAATGGTGAAGTTATACATGGAGAAAAGCGCGGCACTGCCATGGGCTTTCCTACTGCGAATATAGCAATACCAGATTTTCTTATTGCCCCTGCCTCTGCTGTTTACGCAGGTGGCGTAAGAATAAAAAATGAATATTACCAGGCCGTCATAAATGTGGGGACTCGCCCAACGTTTGGTTCTTCTAATCAAAGTCTGATTGAGGTTCATATATTAGATTTTAATGATCTAATTTATGGAGAAATTGTAAATGTGTCTTTTATGAAGAAAATCAGAGACGAAAAGCAATTCAGTTCAATAGATCAGCTAATACATCAGATTGAACTTGACTGTCAATTTGCTTCAGAAGATATGGCTATAATTTAAATTTTTAATATTTTCTTTTTATTAACTTTAAGTTTACGTCTTTATAAAAGTAAGCGAGTATTTGATACGCATTGTATCCATAATTAGCAAGATAGTTAGCACCATATTGAGACATGCCAACTCCGTGACCGTTTTTAGGTTTAAAAGAATCAAAAGCATCAACACATTTTATAAAAGGTATATTTTTCCCCCACTTAGAATTAGTTGTGCGACCACCTGAGCTGCTATGATAATAAGCAGGAATAACTTTGCCTTTGTGGACAAGAACCTGACCTTTAGTTTGTATAACAGCATTATTTGTTTTTGCAGTTTCCGCGGATATTCCGCCATAAGCCTGATCGTGAGGAGTGTCTTTTAAATCATATCCTTTTTTTTGACGTTTTCCGAGGTTTGCAATTGCATAACTTCGAGCTGCAATTGCTTGAGCTTTATGAGCTTCTAAATTCCAAGAGCTTGGCATTTCTGCCGGTACAACACCCAACAAGTAGCTTTCCAGATCAACGTTATTTATCAGGGTTATACCTGTATTATTATTAAGTACAATAAACGAGCCTCTGTACCATTTGCCCTTTGAAAAGACAAGACCTCTTTTTGATGTTTTTAGCTCTATACTTCTGGCTTTAAACTTGTATTTTTTCCCATTGCTTGTTACTATTAATTGACTACCGTTTTTTTTAACGGAATAAGGCAACATGGGAATGCCTTTAAGTAAAATCTTTTGAGTATTTTTATCTACAAAGACGCCTTGGGTTGAAAATCCAACTGTAAATTCATTTGCATTATCAATTAAGCCTATTTTTAAGGCATTTGCGTCTGGTGTATTGATACAAAAAGATAAAAGTAAATTTAAAATAATAAATATTTTTATAATTTTCTTCATAGAAATATTATGCATTATTTTATAAGCTAAAACAACCTTCAAATGTTTTATTTAAGGTAATTAGATTTAAATTGTTACATAATTATACTGCTCATAAACTAAATTTAATATTACTCTTTTCAGAGTACAGACTATTTTAGAGATAATATATTTAACTATCATGTTTGATTTGTATCACAGGTTTTTTGACTATCAAGTTCGCAAAGCAGGTCTATTATTTCCAGAGCTATGTCCTGTTGAACAGTAAGGGTTGATAAACGTAAATATTCCATTGCAGTGGATAATTTTTCATTATGATCATACCATCTTCGATTTAAAACTTTTAGTAGGTTTTGGGGAAAATTAGGTTTGCTAATTGCTGTTGATTTAAGCTTATCAATGATATATTCAGCTACTTTTATCTGATTTTTTTTATCAGTGTTGCGCAAAATGCTAATTGCCATGCTTAATGTAGGATCTTTATCATACCATCTATTTTTATTATGAGATTCTGTCATTTTGCTGTCCTTGATTATTGATTTAATTATAATACTCTCTAAATAGTAATCTGAAACTTAATTGACTAGCAGTATAAATACTCTATATATATAAAGAATACTTTATTTATTAATTCTGCGCAAGACCTTTAAAAAAATATTATTCAAATTAATCTTAAAATTACATCTTAAAATTAATGATGGATTAAATCCATTGGTTAATGAAATCTTTCCTAGAAGATATTATCATTAATTTATAAATAAACAAACAAGGAGATGTTTATGAAAACTTATGATTTAGATCAAAATAAAGTAGTAGTTGACTCGGAGCCAGATAGTAATATTATATTTCTCGAAGAGATAAAAAGAATAAATGAGAATTTAAAAATGCTATATGACTTGTTTAGTCAAAGTTTAGAAAACAATGATACTTTTAATCGTACAAACCATTACTTTGGCGCAAAAATGAACAGTTATTCAGGTTGTAGGCTTTCTAATTTTCATCAATAAATTTTTATACAGGAGAGAGTTTATAATAGTCCAAAATTAAAACAAGTTTTATCCCAGCATATCTACTTATACTGCTCTTTTTTTCTAAAACATTTTCAAAGCAGTATAACCAGGGAAAGTTCTCTCCCCCCTTTGGTTTAAAAATGTAAAGTTTAGTTCACTTTTTTGTGGAAATATAGTTTT
>JANQFW010000054.1 GCA_028277625.1 Candidatus Gastranaerophilales bacterium
TATCAAACGTAGCACTCATTAAAATCCGTCTAAAAAACTGAAACCATGATGAATACATGGTTTCAGCGATTTTTGCTTACTTTTTTGTCAAACCTACGCTAGTTTAATCACCAGATATTTTTTTAAACTTTTTTAAAATCAAGAGGGTTATTTTATCTTTTTTTATAAGAATTATTTAACTGCTTTAGAACTTCCTCAGTAATATCATACTTTGCATATGGAACTGTTGCTTTTTCTAAAACTATATCAAGATTTCTTTTTTTTGCTACTCTTTCAACAGTCTTTAAAACTTCTTTATCCTGAATATTTTTTAAGCTCATCAAGTTTGTTTCAACTTCTTGATTAAGAGTCATTGCCTTTTGATTATATTCTTTATTCAATTTTTCAAATAAACTTTTCTTTTCCAGCTGATTTTTAATAGCTTTAATCTTTTTGTTGCTTCGATCCTGAAATTGCTGCAGCTCAGCTTTTTTTGAATTTATTGTCGCAGTGATTTCTTGCGCTTTTTTATACTCTTTCATTATTCTGTATAAATCGACTACACCCATTTCACTCGCAAGTACAGACTGTACATTTAAGCCTAGAAAAGCTGCCAGCATAAGTAAAACAATTATCTTTTTCATATTTCACTCCTCGTTAAATCTTCCTAATAAAATTTATACTACTGATTTCTTATTATTGGCTAATTTTCCCGAATTTTAACCTTAACACCCTTTTATATTCTATAAACAACCTTAATGTAAACATAGCATAAATAAATCTAAACAAATGTAAATTTATTTTTTAAACATTACTAGAATTTATCCCCAAACCCGAAAGTAAATTTACCGGATCTTTTATTCCCTGCACCAACATAAGTAAGAGGATAACCATAATCAACCCTTACAGGTCCAAGTCCTGGAATTGCCAATCTTAGTCCCATACCGGTGGTTATACCATAGCCGGGTCTGTTGTACAGTTGGTTAGAAAATGTTTCTCTAAATAATGTCCCTGCATCTAAAAATGCTGCAACTTTCATATTTCTAATAAAGTTAATGCGTGTAACCTTATCAATAAAAGGTATTGGTGTTCTGTACTCAGCAGAAGCCATTAAGTATGCTCGACCATTACCAACATCACCTTCTCTAAATCCTCTGATAGAATTTGCACCACCCAACCTAAATGTTGCAAACTCCGGCATGTCTCCTAATACCTTTGATGCAGCTTTAACACCTAATGTAAAAGTTGATCGTTCGCCTACAGGAAAATACTTTCTTACACTGGCTGTAGCCTTACCAAATGTACCAGAATCTCCAGATATTGCAAAGGATTCTTTAAAAGAACTGTAAGCATACCAACCATCTGTTGGATCAGCTATACTATTACGATTATCATAAATAAGCGACGGCCCTAAAGAAAGAAACGTACCGCCTTCAAGCTGATCAGCCCTTTTGGTTATATCCAAACCTTTTTCTGCAAAAATATTTTCAATTTTGCCTCTGTCACCTTCTCTAACATTTACACCTTCTACTCCAATAGAAACACTGCCGGCAAGGTGTTTAACCCTTTTAATAGGTCTTGCAAACTCAATGTCACCACCAATTCTTCGCTCAATGCCCAATGGTACTTGATAGCTTGCAAAGTCTCTACCATAAGCAGTTACTTTCATTGATGTTAATGATTGCTTTAGCCTTGGTTCTACAAAAGATGCTTCCACTTGCAAAGGTGCACGCCTAATTACGTCATAGTCTCTTAACACCGCACCGCTACCGGCTAAAACATTTATAGATACTTGTTGGCCTCTACCGGTAAAGTTATTGTTGGCATATCCAACTGTACCAAATAGCCCTGTACCTGTATCAATACCACCACCAAGCGAGATTGATCCGGTTCTTTTTTCATCAACTTCTACAGTCAATAAGTATTTGTCAGGATCATTTGGCGATACTGTTAGTACCCGCCTAACATCTTTAAATGCTTGTGTTGAAAATATTCTTGATAAATCCTGCTTTAGTAAAAGCTCGTTATAAACTTCCCCCGGCTTTGTATAAATATTTCTTTTTATAACATAGTCTTTTGTTTTTGAGTTGCCGGAAATAGCTATTTTATCTATAAGCCCTTCATTAATATCAATGTTTATAGTTCCATCAGGATCGTCTGTTATGCTTTTTACTCTAGCTAATATGTAGCCTTTTTTAGCATAATATGTTTCTATTTCTTCAACTGCTCTGTTTAGTTCTGCTATATTTTGGGGTAAGCCTGTTTGTGGGTCGAATATTTTTGCTAATTCTTCGTTAGAAACCTTAGAATTTCCTTTTACGATAAATCCGGTAACCGGAGCATTTTCTTCAACTTCTATTCTTAATTTGATGCCTTTATCTGTATTTTGCGGTATTGCTCTTAGCTTTTCGGTAAAATACCCCATTCCGTATATAGATCTTAAATCTTCTTGAATAGTATTTCTATTAAATTTTGCACCTGGCTTGCTATAAATATTTTCCAGTATAGTATCAGACTTTACCAGAGTATTACCTTTAAACTCTACTTCTTTTATTGTCACAGAGTCATTATAGGTTTTATCTTTTGGTGTATCCAGCTTTTTAGGTGATATTTTAAATAATTCTGTTGTCTGTTTCTTCTTTTTCTTTTTTTCTTTTGCAATAGAGCATTCATCTCCTGCCCCTATAAATAACAACGCCATCGCAAGCAGTATAATAAAGTATTTATTTTTAGGCTTTCTCATATTAGCTTATCCCCAAATCTTCATAGTTGTTAAAGGAAAATCCAACTTTTATTGACTAGTATTAAGATTATTCTAACGCAATCAAATAGAATTTTGAATAGTTTATTTGATGTGGAAGAATAGCTTTAAATATCCAGAAAATTTAAAATATAAGCATTAAGTCAAACAAAAATTATTTTTTGTTATAATTTTTCTTGTATTCTAATAATCAATGAAGTAAAAAGATAAATTTTTTATCCACCCCTTACCCCTCATAGGGGCAAATCTTCTTTTTGGTCTCGCTTTGCGTCGGCTAACACCGACTCGCTCGACCCTAATAAATAAAAGGAGAGAATTTTTTATCACTTACATAAGGTTATAAAAGGAGCACTCAATGCAATTTTGTTACGTAGTTACATTAACATCCAGTCAAGAAGAGGCTAAAAAAATAGCTCATTCGCTTGTAGATAAAAATTTAGCAGCATGTGTAAATATTATGCAAGGTGTCACATCAGTGTATAAATGGAAAGATACAGTTCAAGAAGACTCAGAATTTATGGTTTGGGCAAAAACAAAAAAAAGTATTTTTGAAGAAGTAAAAAAAGACATCAAACAAAATCATTCTTATGAGCTGCCGGCAATAATCATGCTGGATATAACAGACGGCTTGCCCGAGTTTTTAAGGTGGATAGACGAAAATACAATTGAATCTTCGGTAGATGCATAACTTAGAAGAAAAAGAGCTAATAAATTTTTTAAAAAGCCAGGGTATAACTGTAAAAACAAATACAAAGGCTCGAGGACATCATGGCATATATTTTAACAACCGAATAGATATTTCAAAAAATGCTGCACCGGAAAAAAGAGTACCAATTCTTGTGCATGAATATACACACAAAATTCATTATGATATAGAAAAAGAGAATTTTTACAAAGGCGGAACACTGGAAGTTTTATTTAACAGTGATATTTTAGATGCTCATATCTTAGAGTTAACGAAAGTAACTAATTTTGTAGATACTAATTCTAATCTTGATACTACTAATTTAAAAAAACAAGAAATTAAGACTAAGATAAAAGAATTACACAATATAATCAAGCAAGAGTTCCCTTTATTTAAACGCTCAGAAGAGTTTAAAGAGGCAAACAAATATTTTATAAAAAATAAGTCCATTGCAGTGCACTTTTTAAAGTATGACAGTCTAAAAATAATGAATAAACTATGCAATAGATATGAAATTTTTAACATACAAAACATTGACGAAGATTTTTCCCACATGCCTGAATATCTAAGGGCTTATATTAAATTAAAATCCTTACAAAGAGAATACAAAAGATTAACCCGTTATCAAACTAAAGTAAAAAACTATTATAGCAAGCCCGCAGAATTATTTGCCAGGTTCGTTGAAGGTTTGTTTATTAATAATGCTCAAGTAAAACTTTTAGCCCCTACTTGTCATCAAAGATTTTTTCACTTACTGGATACAGGATATTATGGAAATTTAAAAGAATTATTTTCCCTTGCGCAGT
This sequence comes from Candidatus Gastranaerophilales bacterium, assembly GCA_028277625.1. Classification (GTDB taxonomy): domain Bacteria; phylum Cyanobacteriota; class Vampirovibrionia; order Gastranaerophilales; family JANQFW01; genus JANQFW01. The sequence goes on from JANQFW010000054.1 coordinate 4,232, forward strand.
TTGTGCGCTAGATATTCTTTATAGTAGCGCTTTAGATAATATTTTTGCCAAGGAAATAAATAAAACTTATAACCACTGTTTTTCATCTCATCATATGCCTGTGAAAACATCCAATTATACTTTACAATTCTATATATAGCACTCATAAGGCCTGTACGATCATTGCCAAAGAAACAATGTACATACACAGGTTGGCATGCAGGCGTATTTATTATTCTTAAAAATTTGTCTATTTGCTCTTTTGTTGGAGCGGTAAAAGGATTAAGAGCTATATTGATATAATTAAAGCCCATTTTTTCTAATTTTGTTTTATTTTTAGCTGACTTTTTTTTACTGTGGAATCTAAGATCTATTATTGTTTTAATTTTTATACTTTTTAAATATTTATAACCGGCCAAATTTGGCTGTCCACCTCTGTAGTAGATAGAGTCAATAATATAAAAATTTTTTATACATTTTGATCCATCAGTCATATCACCACCTAATACACGAACTATATTAAAGCAGGTGAATATTAATATTCCAAGTAATATTAATAAATGTTTACTCATACCCTTAATTGTAAAAAATTTATTTAAAAATACAACTGCCAAAAAGCCAAAATTTTAAAAATTCATTTTGGCTTGTTTGAATATTAAATTTTTTTTGATTATTTATCTGGAAAATTTTGCTTTTGCATTTAATTCTTTAATAACTTCATCAGTGATATCTTCAGCACCCAGCACAACAACATTTTTTCTAAATAGTACTTTTATATCTTTTTCCTTCATTACAGATCTTAAAGTTGCTGCTAGCTCATCTCTTATAGCAGTCATTTTTTTGTTGTGTTCTTTTAGAATTTTTTCTTTTTTCTTTTTATAATCAGCTTTGAATTTTTCAATCATTGCTTCTTTTTCAGACTCTTTTGATTTTAAATTTATCTTTTTTAATTGCTCTGCCTGAAATTTTTGTAGCTCAGCTTCATTAATGCTTAAGTTAGCCTTAGCTTGAATAGACTTTTTGTACATGCTATCAACTTTATTAACATCTATTGTTGCATAATCAGCTGCAAATGCAGATGCACTTATTAGCATACAACTTGCTAACATACAGCTTAAAAAACTCTTTTTAAATAAATTCATTAGAATCTCTCCTATTAACTCACTGTTATAACATAATAATCTCTAAAGTATATTATTTTACCGTTTCTCTCTACTATGAATGTTATATATTCAGTATTCTCATTGATTTTAAAATTCAAATTGTTAGCCAATGCATTATAAACAAATTTATCATCAGGAATGTTTATGTTAATAACACCAAGTTCTATTATTTTGCTAGAGGGTAGCTTGATCTTAAAAGATATATCATAGCTTCCTTTGGGCCAGCCGGGACCACATATAAACGCCAAGTCAAAGTTAAAATTCGCCGGCAAAACTTCTGCATTAAAGTGGTTAAAGATATTTGTAGCTGACATTTTTCCATCATTGTCAAATATTTTTTCAGCTAGCATCAAATGTTTTCTTTGCATTTTATTATTTTTCTCTAGGTTTCCCAATTTAACTAATAGATTAATTTTGTATTAATTTTAACATTATCTAAAAATAATTAAAATAAATTCTTTATAGTAATTTTATTAAATTTTTTTTATAATTTGTAAATATACAGGAGGAGTGAGACTATAAAAAATTCAAACAGCCTGTTCCAGTTTTTTTAAACTCATTCCGGCAGCAGAAAAAGCGTAAAATCTTAAAACGAAGGGGTAAATATATGAAAAAAATATTTATTTTAATAGGTTCTATTATAGCAGGAGTTGTCCTATTCTCCTACTTATTTTTTCTATTTGGGCTAACTAAAGTAGTAAACCTGAATAATTACAAACCTGAAATCCGGAAGAATATAAAGAATCAAACGATGCTAGAAGCAGATCTAGGAGATTTATACTTAAAAACCTATCCTGATTTGTCAATTGGAGCAGGCTCCAGCAATATCAATATTAAGCATATTGATAATCAAGAGTTTTTATCTGTTAAAGAAGCTTTTGTAAAAGTAAACTTGCTCTCTTTATTGTTTAAAAACATAGATATCAGAGAAGTTAAACTTATTAAGCCTCAGGTTTTCTTTACCAAAGAAAAAAACGGCAAATTTAAAATAGAAAACGTTATAGAGTTAACTCAGGGTGATCAAAGCTCAAATGACGATCAAGCTCAAGCAGAAATGGACTATAAGCCTGTACTGTCAAAGCTAAAAGCAACTATAGAGGATTATAAAGTTACTTATACCGACAAATCTTTAAGAGTGCCTAAAACACTTTCAATTGCCGGCAAATCTATCGACTTAAAAGAGTTAAATCCAGAAAAATATGTTAGCTTAAGCACCGCAGGCAATCTTTTTATCAATAACAAGCCAAACATAAACTTCAATATAAAACTCTCGAGCGATTTAGACTTTAAATCCGATGAACAAGATAAAAGTGAAGAAGCCGATGTTGCCCCGGCTGATTTTTCTAAACAACTTGATGAAATACTTAAAACAGACATCAAAGCAGATATTTTAGCTGATTTAAAAGTTAAAAACATTAGAAATACTCCAAGAATCTTTGGTGATTTGAATATTGATAAATTATCTTTAAAAATTGATAACCAAAGAATTTCAGACAGCAGAGCAAATATAAAATTCAAGGGAGAGGGCCTATCTATTGATTCAAAAATATTTATAGATAAGCTAACTTCTCTTCAGCTTGTCGGTGATATAATCTCTTTTGAAAAACAAAATTACGATATTAACGTAAAAACAGACAATATAGACCTTAAAAAGATTAAAAAATACGCGCTGGCAATTGCTAACATTACTGGAATCAGCAAAGATGAAATAAATTCCACTTCTCTCTCAGGTACATTTAAAGCTGATTTTAATGCAGTTGGTACTCCTGCTAAAAGCGATTTAAGCGGATATTTAAAATTAAATAATACAAATATATCTTATAAAGGCTTATCTAAGCCTATTAAAAATTTAAATATTAATGCTCAGCTAAACAAAGATAAAGTAGAATTCCAAAACAGCTACGGTTACCTTGGTGATATCAAATTTTTAATAGGTGGTTATTTAACTTCTAAAGGAATGGCTGATTTAGTGATAGACATGCCAAAACTAAATCTTAATACAATATATTCACTAGCCCTTAATAGCCCAATTTTAGAAGTCAATAAAAACGATTTCAAAGACATAAGATCTATCAGTGGCTACTTAAAAGCTAAAGTCATGTTAAAAGGCGACCTGTCACAAGAACCAACCCCACAAGTAAAAGCTGATATTGTTAACATTGCTATTGATAATAAGCAGTTACCGGCAAAGTTATATATAAAAACCGGTAACATAGATATAAAAGATGAAATGATAACTTTAAGCAATTTAGATACTAGGCTTTTATCTTCAAAGTTAAGTGTAAACGGCAAAATCAAGGGATTGGAAAATCAAAAGCTTGATTTAATAGCAAAAGGCAACATTAAGGCATCTGATGCATATTATTTTCTTATAGATGATCAAAAACCTTTGGTTAAAACAAAAGGCTTAGTGCCTATGATAGCCTTAATCAAAGGCAAACCGGAAAAAATGGATTTAACAGCCCAATTAAAGTTTGATGCTAATAACTATATTTCTTTAATTGCAGATCCTGTTGACGCAAACAAAATAATTAACCTCCATGCTGATGTAGCACCTACAAATATGTATATAAAAGACCTGTCTTTTAACTATATCAAACCAAATACAGCGTTTAACAACATAATAAAAAGCTCAAGCCTTAAAAAACTCATCGTGCTAAAAGGTCAAATAAACGATACTCACAAGCTAATACAAACTTTCGATAACGTAAAAATCTCATCAGATTTTGTAAAGCTAAGGCTACGTGAACCGGCTGGTACAGCGACAGCAAAACTTGACCTTGTATTAAACAAAAAAGCAGACAACCCTGATATAAAAGGAAATATAATTATAAAAGAAGCAAATATTCCTTTATTTGCAGTAAAAGCTAATGACTTAACTGTTGATTTTAAAGATAAAATCATAACTGCAAACTTATCAAGCTTAAATATAGCTGATTCTATACTAAGCATGACAGCTAATATGAATAAAAAACCGGTTGAACCATTTGTAATTAATGATATTAATATTAAATCTAATTATATAAATCTTGATAAAATAAACGAAAAAACAGCAACAGCTCAAAAGCAAATGGTCCCACCCCGGCAACAGGGTGCAAAATCACAGCCGGCCGATTTGCCGGTTTTGATTAATCAAGGTAAGTTTTACTGCAAAAACCTGGTAGTAAGTAATCTACAAAATAATGACGTAACTTTCGACTTTAATATAAAAGAGCTTAATAAAGTCAACGTAGAGAACTTCCAGTCAAAGACAGCAGCAGGAACTGTTGATGCCAAAGCAAATATAAATGTTAAAACAACTTACGTTGCTCTTAATGCAGCCTTAAAAGACATTGATGTAAATCAAGTATTAACAGCAACTGCTAACCTGCCAAACGAAGTTATTGGAACACTTAATGCTAAAGTTGACCTATCAACCAAAGGCACTACAGAGAATGAGCAAATTTATAACGCAGTGGGAAATGCTTCATTTGAAATATTAGACGGAAAACTTGTAAAACTGGGCTCATTAAAATTTTTGCTGGGTAGTTTTACTCGAGGCTTAGACATATTCAGTACACAGATATCAACCGGAACAGAAGACTTTGATTACTTAAGGGGCGATGTCAACCTTGGCAATGGTGTTTTAGTAGTAAACAAAATAAACTCAAGCGGAAGACATCTAAGTTTATATTCTGCCGGAAAGGTTTATTTACTTAATAATAATGCAGATTTGATTATTATGGGTAGATTATCTCCTAAAGTCCAAAAAATTGTTGCCCCTATTATAAAATATTCGCCAGAAAACCTTTTAGGTAGTTTTGGTTTTAATATACTCGGTGCCGCTCACGGCACCACAAGTGGAGTAACATATCCTGATATATCAAATGTTCCTGAGCTTTCAAACAAAGAACAATTAGAAAATAATATCTTTGGCGTAATGTTGCAGGGTAATTTGAATGACCCAAGATCAGTAAAAAGCTTAAAATGGCTTAATTAAACTTTTAAAATTTGAATAAAAAAAAGCTGGATCAGAAAAATCCAGCTTTTTTTTTGAATTTTTTATTTGGCTTCGCTTTGTGTCAACGCAGCCGACTCGCTCAGCCAGGCTCGCCCGGTTTTATACTTTACGAAAGAAGACTGTTATTTTGTTACCATCGAGGAGCTTGTCCACTATTTACCATATACTCCCATTGAGGACCTCTTACATTTGGATTGTAATAAAAAGATTGCGCGCCTTGAGCAGTCATCATACCTGGATCTACATATCTTGTAGCTGCTGCTAATGCATTTAATGCTGGAATTGGTACATCATATGGAATTATAGAATTTGTATAAGTTGCCGGCGATCCAAATACATTTGTTGGTACAAACGGACTTGGTTGTCCATATGGATTTGGCTGTGGATATGGTTGTCCACATGTAGTTGGTACTGCAAATGGATTTGGTGCTTGATATGGCTGCGGATATGGACTGCCATATTGAGATTGAGTTGGTTGCCCAAATATACTTGGACTTCCTGCATAACTTTTTTGCACTGTAGGCGCTGGAAAAGCTGCTACACATACATTAACTGGTAAACCTGCATTGTTACAAATTGTCATACCCTTAAATCCCCCTTTTTAACTACTATCAAATTTTATTTTTTTTGCTTCATTAACCCGTTTAATTTTATTTTATTTATTTTCCATCACACCGGAACCGCCGGATAGAAAGCGTTATACATGTTTTGACTATAATCGCTACCAGCCGGATACAAGTTGTTATACATACCTTGACTATAGTCACTACCAGCTGGGTACAAGTTGTTATACATACCTTGACTATAGTCACTACCAGCTGGGTACAAAGAATTGTACATGCCTTGACTATAGTCACTACCAGCCGGGTACAAAGAATTGTACATGCCTTGACTATAATCTCCCCAGTAAGGGTTTAATGCATTATACATTCTATTAATATTGTCTATCGAACTGGGATCAGGCCCCCAGATGCTATTATCAAATTTACTTGTTCCATAACCTGCGCCTGACTTCATATTGAGAGTTGTGCCTGTAGCGGCACCATTCAAACCTTTGTTAGTGCAACGACAAAACATACATATTAATCCTTATAAACTGCTTTAACCTGATGACTAATAACCAAATTACATTGATGATTCAAAATAAATTTGAGATTAATACTTGTCTTTTTACCACACGTTTATAATATGTCTGCTTTGTCCTTAAATACTTCTAGCTTTTAATTAATTCACCTGTAGTTATATAAAAACAATTACTTTTAAAAAATTGCCATAAACTTCCATAAAAAATAAAAAAATCCGTTTTACAACGGATCACTCCCAAACATATCCTCCCCCATAAGTTGTTTTGCTTTATGCTATCACCCTTTTAACGTTAGAATATACATAATTTTTTATTATTGTTTTATTAGTGTTATTTATATACGGATTTGTTTCGTAAAATAATTCTTCTATTGTTGTTCTAACCGCCTTTAGCCTTATAGGTTCTTGTTTCTTTACCATAGTAGATGCCATAAAAATCTCCTTAAACACTCCCCAAAAATCATTCATTTAAATGTTATCTTAATATATATTTAAGCTTATTTCGCGTTAGGCTACATCAATCAGAGGATTTAATGTTTAAAAAAATGAAAAAATAATCCATTAACCACCTGGCCTAGGACCACTTTGATCCTTTTGTATTTTTGTAAATATTTTACATTATACAATATACAATCTTATAATCTATTTTTATTTGTATTAAAATTGCAAGTGTAAAAAACATCATTAAATAATAATTAATATGGAATCTCTTTTTTGTTATAAATATTAAATAAAAATATACTATTAAAAGTTACCAGACTAAGGCTAAGGAGTAAGTTCAAGTGATCGGTGCAATCAAAAATTCAATGCTGCACAATATTAATAAAAGCTTAAAGCAACCCGCGTTTAAGGGCAATCTTAAGATTGCCCTTGATGTAAGTGAACATGAAAGATATAAGCATCCTACTTGGTATCCTGGCTATGCAGCGGAACTTGAAGGATACGTAATGGATCACCTGCCGGCTAACCACAGCGTTACTGTATCTTATCAAAAGGATACAAGCAAAAGGTGGTCTACTAAATCTAAACTAGAATTAAAGCACACTTTCACTGATTCAAATGGCAAGGTGCAAGAAAATATCTACACGCCAAGTGCCAAAAATAGAAAATTTGCCTCTTTGAAAGAACAGTTTATTGACGCTACAAAAGAGCAACCCTATTGTATAGACAATAAAAGAGAACAGCAAAGCTTTGATAACACCTGGAATAGCCTGCTCGTTAATACTAATATTACTGCTCCTCAACAGACTGCTCTTCTATTAAGTGCTTTACATCCAAATGATTCAATTACTTTTAAAGTTTTAGATGAGTCTAAATTGCAGGTTGATGAAGATATAGTAAGTGGTTATAAGCATTCTTTTACCTCCGAAGTCCCCGAAGGTAATGAAAGCTTTAAGAAAAGCGCTCACACAATGTCTAATATCCTGGATAATATAAAAACATTGCCACCAGGCTCTTCAGTTGTTCTGGGTATTGGTAAAGATGAAAGCTTAAATTTAAAATTAACTAACTCTCAGGGTGAGGCTAGTGGAAATTTTATTGGAATTTGTAATCAACCGGGTGTATCTAAAGACGAGGCCATGTCAATTAAGCTAGAAAGCGTGTGCAAACAGCTAGAAGATTACTTGCACTCCAAAGCTAAATCTCCTGCACTCAGTAGAGCAGAAGGAGAGGAGCTTCCCCCAGGCGTTGTCACAGGCACTCTCGTACCTCCCCCTGATGAAACACCTAAACAAGCTGAGGCAGCTTCCGGTACCTCAACAAAAGATGCTATGTTTGATGCTCAACCTACTAAGCCAATGACTAAAGCGCCTGCCATCCAGCGTATGTCTGCAGGTAAAAGCAAGCCGCACAAATCTCAACCCAAGCCAAAGCCGGAGTCAAGGTGTGGCTACTTTGACTGCTTAATTCCTCCAGGCTGCGATGTTACCACTCTTGCTAATAATACTGCTGCCTTGGTTGATAAGGGTCGTAGTAGCTTGGCAGGTGCTCTAAAAGGCTTGGGTGAAGCGTTATTAACAAAAGAAAAAGATCAATAAAAACAAACAAGCTCTTCTCTTAAGCTCAAAGCATAGTAATGGCCATTTGTACTTTTGTAAATATTTTATTTTACTTAATTTTTAATTAACCTCATTTGTATTAAGATTGTAAAAGTGTAAAAAATACTATTAAATAACAATAAACATATACTCTCTTTTTTTTTAATAATTTTGAATAAAAATATAATACCAAATAAACTATAATCTAAGGAGTGAATTCAAATGATCGGTATGAACAAAAGCTTAATGCTTCCAAAACTTAATAAAAACATAAAACAGCCGGCGTTTAAGGGTGAGCTTAATATTGCTGAAAACGTGGTGAGGCATGAAACAAAAAAACATGCTGAATGGTATAATGAGGGTCAAGATGGGCTTAAATACCACGTAGAATATTGTCTTCCACCTGATCATAAAGTTAGAGTCACAGGTGAACCACCTAAAAAAGTAAGGAAAAAAGGTAGTTTGGACCTAAAGTTAACGCATACTTATATTAATAATGGTGTTTCTAAGATAGAAACCTATAAGCCGGAAGCCAATCATGATAAATTTTACAACTTGAAAGAAAACTTTATTCGTGCAACTTCGAAACAACCCTATTATATTAATAGAAAAAAACAGGTTGAGAAATTAAGCTATTTTTTTGCCCAGCTAAAAGAAAATAGTTCCATTGCTCAAATATGCACTTTGCTTTTAAATAATTATGTTCCTTCTGATTCATTTATTTTTACTAAGCTCCAAAATAAATATTTAGGCTTAAAATATGATTTAAGAGGCAATGATCATGACCTACCTAGCCCTAAACTTCCAAAAAATAATCAACATTTTAACAACACAACCCATCTATTTGGTAGTTTAATTGAAAACGTAAAAAAGTTACCGGAAGGTAGCCAAGTCACTTTAACTGTTGTTTCAGGTGGTCCGGGATATGAAGATTTGCAGTTAACACTTAAAGACGCTAACGTAAAGGATAAGCAACCAAAGGTCTTTACAGGCATGTGCATGGACGAAAATGCATCAAAAGAAGAGGCTATGGCGATTAAACTAAGAAGTGTCTGCAATAAGTTAAAATTACATTTAACGCCTGAAGATAAATCTCAGGCTACTCAAGCAAGCAAGTCTCAACTTACTGGGACTGATTCTGGAAAATTTAACGCTACTGTTGATGGATCCCTCTTAAAGTCTGCTGAGTCACGAACACCTGCTGCACCAGCAGATGCCGAGGCTGGTACTCCTCTTTATCCTCCTCTTGGGTCAGCTAAATCGCTTCCAAAGGAGCTAGAGGATTATACTGGTCAAAATGCACAATATTTACGTAAAATTCTTGCTATTCCAGAGAAGGATCGTACTATTGAGCAAAGATTCGCTTTACTGAAATCTTCTTTACTAACTGGCGTTAAAGGTTATTCACCTCAAGGAGTCTCTACACAAGGAGCGGGAGTCAACTCAATGTCTACTTGGCTGCCTGTAGGTGAACAACAGGAAACAGTCTTTCCTCTCGCAGCAGGTCAAGCAGGTCTATCTCCAGTAGCTGCTGAGGCAGCGCAAGGAGTTCAAGCACCGGCTGAAAATTCTGTGGCTAAGTCTTCTGGCTCCACAAAGGCTTCGGATGATGATGAAGTTGATTCTCAAGCATCAGCCGATGAGGATGATGAGCCTGGCGCAGATACTTCAAACTTAGAGCCGGCTAATACAGGCATGACAAAATGTTTTACCGATGCATTCGGTCAGTGTTATGAAGGAGCGCGTGCTTTAAGTCGTCAAGCTCAACAAGGTCTAGGGCAAGGTTTGTTAGACTTTAGTAAATGGATTGAGCCTACAAAACCTAAATCAGAATAATCACAATTTGTCTTTAATACAAGCAAGATATACTTATTTAATAAATAAAAAGTTTTCCTGTACTATCCGCCACTCAAACGATACATATAATTTTTGCTTAAATTTACGCTCTCATCCTGCAATTTCTTGATCATAAAATTTATAGGAAAGCTTTTAGCCAATAATCAAAGGCAGAATTCTAAGGAGAAAAATAAAAATGATAGGAATTAAGTCCAGCTTGGTACAACCCAGGCTTAATAAAAATTCAATGCAGCCCGGCTTTAAGGGTACGCTTTATATGGATAAGGCTGTAATCAATAATGAAAAGAAGAAAGGCTATAACCCTAAATTAGATGGTATGGTAAAAACTCTTGACAATTTTGTGTCCTCGAATCTTCCTCTTGATGATATTGTCAATATAGCATTCAAAAAAAACAGACTCTTTTCTCTTCCTAAGAAAGTTTTAGAGTTAAAACATATGACTATTCCTAAGGTTGGACAACCTAGAGTGACAAATTATACTTTAGCGGATCACCTTGACGAGAATAAGCTTTTCCAATTATGTGAGGCATTCATAGAAAGGAAACAACCAAAATATTTAGGTAGTCCTTCTCATCTTATGAAGCCTGAACTTGGAACAATAGAGTATTCTTTTCCTCAATCTATGCCTGATAATGTTAAAGGTTTTTACTCTAATTTAATTCAAAATAACTCTAAGTCTTCAGCTGTAAATAATGAAGTACTAGGTGACGGTGGCCCATTCGATAGCGATATCGAGCAAGAATCATACTCTCATGCCGGTCCATCTACAAGTACCCGCCTGTTAGAGCCTACAGATAAGAAGAAGCCGGATAGCATAGTCATGTATTGGAATGAAGATCGTAAAAGTTATACTAGTGAATATATTTGTCAGCGACTCAGTGGATTAAATTCATATGATTCAATGACTTTTACTTTTTCAGATGACGGTAAATTAAACCTCAAGGGAGATATAATAAATGATAGCCTGGATTCTTTTTCATCAAAAAATCTCAGCAATAAAGATTTTAAAGATAGCAATAATTCAATGATTCAAATCATAGAACACCTGAAAACTTTACCCAAAAAGTCTTCACTTATTCTAAGCTTTAAAGATTATCAAAAAACACAACTAAGTTTAACATTAAAGCCTGAAAACAAACCTTCTCAAGTGTATTTTGGATATGCTGATGCAAAAGAGTGTCCTGTAGAAAAACGTTTAGCCACGCAATTAAACAGTTTGTACAGTGAGATTAAAAACCATAATAATATGCGTAACTTTGATCCTGCCGGTCCATCTACAAGTACTCAACCATCAGCTCCTGTATATCTTACAGACAAGGAGAGGAAGGATGGCATCGTCATGGGTGTTGAGGATGACATACCTTATGGTAAAATAGTTGAAGAGTCAGATCCAATTGGCAAAATGCCTGAGTCGCCTTTTGTAGCTCATGGTGATGACTTAAGTCCTTGGGATGGCAAATCTCCTTTGCAACCTAGGACCTCTATATCTTCTACTGTTTCCAGGAGTGATTCAGTAAGGAATTATAAGCCCAGGTCCCATCCTTCTGCCCCTCCTTTTAATCTGGTGCCGGAGGTACCTTCTTGGGTACAGGAGTATTTGCCAACTAAAGATGATAATAATGAACCGTCAGCCCTGCCTAAATCTTCTGAAAGCAAATATTTAAGCGAGTACAACACTCTTCCTTCAGCTCCACCAGCTAGTAAGGAGATTTTGGAAGCGGTAGAAGGTCAAAATTCAACTTCAGGTGCAGGTCCTTCTGATCCAACAGATCAATCGGAAGAGTCTCTAGTTGATGTTGATCCTCCAGCTACACTACTAAGTTGTTTTACCCAGGCTTGCGGTGATCCTACTGCTTTAGCAACTAGCTTATATAATAATAGCAATGCTTTAGCCAGGCAAGGACGCGAGACATTTTCAAACTGGCTAAAAACTGCCGGAGAACGTCTCATTGCTAAACCTGACAATAAAGACAAGTCTGAATAAAAATAAGCCACCAATGGTTAATTCATAAAACTAAGGAGAATAATTCAAGTGATTGGAATAAAAACAAACTCAATGCAGCCTAAGTTTAAGGGTACAATTAATATTGATAAGCAGATAAGTCAACATGAAGTTGCTAAGGGCCAGAAACGCTCATATGATGCAAGTGCAGAAAATATCACTCATTATGTGGAAAAGCATCTCCCCGCAGATCACTATGTTAATATATTATATACTCAAGATTATGAGTCAAATCCTAAAGCGAAAAATAGGGAAATAAACTTAGAGCACTATATAAACGACCAACTTCAAGGTGGTACATCCTTAAAAGCAAAAGCAAGTGCTGTTAATAAATTTGTGAGAATATGTAGTATCTTTACTAGAAAAATCCAGGATAAGCCTTACTATATTAAGAATTGCAAGTCTAAGCAATCTCAAGTAGATAAATCTGAAATCAAGTCGGCTAACGATTCTGTTGCTGGCGTCTCAGCTGGCCCTGAGCCTGTCAGTCCTACTTCTACTATTCAAACACCTGATGCTGCCTCTGCTGTAATTACGCCTTTTGGTGAGGATGATGATGGTATAGTTGATGGCACACTTATATCTACCCCACCTCAAGAGGCTCAAAACCCGACGAAAAAATCGCCGTGGTCCCTCAACTGCTTTGGTCCTGCTTGTGGAAATATCACCTTAAATGACTTATCTAATTTGGCATCTCAGGCAGGTGAAGGAGCCAGAAAAGGCTTGGGGCAAGTTTTGGTTAATATTGGTGAGTACCTTAGTACTCAACCAACCCCAGAAACCAAATGAAAATATTTAAAAATAATAATCATTTATACCCAAGCAGAACTTGTTGATAGGATAAAAATTTCTACTTACTATTAATTTAGTAACGTTTTTGTAACATTCATTCAATCTTTATGCAAAATTTGAATACATACGCTATAATATATATTAAATAAATAAAATATATTTAGTAAAGTAAAATTTGGTTTTAAAGATTGGAGCTATGTTGACTTGAAAGAACAAGTTGCAAAAACTGAAGAGACATGCCCAAAGGATAACGATAAATACGCAGCATTTCTATATTATAGACTGCGCAATAAAATTGTCCTCTTGCGCCGTTGGACTAAAAACGATGATCTAATGGATCTCAAAGGGCGTATGGAAGAAGCAATAAAAACTTCAGAAATGCAATTTGATGTAGTAGGCAAAGA
>JANQFW010000075.1 GCA_028277625.1 Candidatus Gastranaerophilales bacterium
TATCAAACGTAGCACTCATTAAAATCCGTCTAAAAAACTGAAACCATGATGAATACATGGTTTCAGCGATTTTTGCTTACTTTTTTGTCAAACCTACGAAATCCTCCCTTTTGACGGTATTGTCATATAGGAGGATTTTATTTTAGTAGTTATTCAAATTTTGATTAATTACATCTTGAGTATCCGCAGCTTTTGCATAATATACAGCCTTCTGAGAGTTCTATCATTTCTCCACAGTCAGGACACTCAGGGCATAGACCCATATCTGCAATTGAAGTGCTTGTTTCTATACTTGCATCTTCGCTACAGCATTCTACATGGTCACAACATTCTTCAGTAAATATCTGTTGAGCTTTTTCTGCGTTTCTTTCCAAAACCTTGCTTATAGCATCAGAACAAGAAAGAGTTATATCACCTTTCATGATTGATGGGGCAGGGCAACGAATTCCTTTTAGTTGACTAATTATAGAATGTATATTTACCCCTGCTCTTAGTGCAAGTGAAATCATTCTTCCGGTTGCCTCAGCTTGACTGGTAGCACAACCACCAGACTTACCCATTCTTGCAAATACCTCGCATAAGCCTTCTTCATCTGAATTTATTGTTATATATAATGGCCCGCATCCGGTTTGTATTTTATCTGTTATTCCAAATGTAACATTAGGCCTTTGCCTTGGCGTAACAATTTTTGAGCTTTCTTCTAAACAGCATACAACTGTTTTCTCTTGTTCAGCCTTTTCAACAGTAATTTCTACATTGTTATCTTCTTGAGCTTCTTCAGATTTATTTTCTTCTTCTTTTTTAGAGTCTTTTGAACTATCAAGGTTCATTGGCTGAATTCTACTGTTGTTTCTGTAAACAGTTATGCCTTTTAAGTCTTTTTCGTAAGCCAAGTAGTAGGTTTCTTTAATGGCTTCTCTTGTCGCATCTTCTTCAAAGTTTACTGTTTTGGATACTGCGTTATCGGTATGGAGTTGGAATGCTGCTTGCATCCTTACATGCCACTCTGGTGAAATATCGTGAGCTGTTACAAAAACATTTTTAATTTGCTCCGGTAAGTTTTTAATTTTATGAACAGTACCTTCTCTTGCAATGGTTTTCATTAACTCTTCTGAATATAAATCCTCTGCTTTTACTCTATCTTCAAATATAGGGTTAACTTCCATTAATTCGGTATTGTCCATTATTTTTCTTATAAAGACAAGCGAAAACAGAGGCTCAATGCCGCCTGATGCTCCAGCAAGCATACTAATTGTACCTGTTGGTGCAATACAGGTGGTTGTAGCGTTTCTTATTCCGTTTGTTTGAATTTTAATATCCAGATTATGCCAGTCTTCATCTTTTATGCTGCCTGCTGACTTTCCTTTGTATTTATTAGATAAAAACATATTATTATCATAAACACTGCCGTTAAAGTGATCAAACTTACCTCTGACCTGGGCTAATTCAACAGATTTTACTTTAGAATGGAAGTCAATAAATTCCATAATTTGAGAAGCAAGACTTAAACCTTTTTCTGAATCATATGGAATATTTAAGGTCATTAGCATATCAGCCCAACCCATTATACCCAGACCTATTTTTCTATTCTTCTGAGCCATCTCTTCTATCTTAGGAAGAGGAAACTTGTTTAATGTAATAACATTGTCTAAGAAATGAATTGCTAATTTTGTGACGTATTCTAGCTTATCCCAGTCAACTTCAAGGTTGCCTTCGTTATCTTTAATCATTTGAGCTAAGTTAATAGAACCCAAATTACAGGCTTCGTAAGGCAACAACGGTACTTCACCACAAGGATTTGTTGATTCTATTTCTCCTATGTGAGGAGTTGGATTGTATTTATTTATTTCATCTACAAATACTATACCTGGTTCACCGTTTCTCCAAGCGTGGTCTACTATTAGGTCAAAGATTTCTCTTGCGTTGACAGATTTAACAGTTTCTTTTGTACGTGGGTGGACTAAGTTAAATTCACTATTATTTTTTACAGCTTCCATAAATTCGTCTGTAATGCCAACTGAAATATTAAAATTAGTCAGCTTATCAGTATCAAATTTGGCATTGATAAAATCTATAATATCAGGGTGATCTACTCTAAGAATTGCCATATTGGCGCCTCTTCTTGTACCACCTTGCTTAACAGCTTCTGTAGCTGCATTGAACACTTCTATAAATGATACAGGACCGGAAGAAACACCCATTGTTGATCTTACGATATCATTTTTTGGTCTTAACCTCGAAAATGAAAATCCTGTGCCGCCGCCGCTTTTATGAATTAGAGCAGTATTTTTTATTGTTTCAAAAATATCTTCCAGCGAATCTTCAACCGGTAGTACAAAGCATGCTGATAACTGCCCCAATTCTCTACCTGCATTCATTAATGTAGGGCTGTTTGGCATAAATGCTTTGTCTGCAAATAATTTATAAAATTCTTGTGATAGCCAGTTTATGTGCTGATTATCTCTTCCGTCGTTGCGATCGGCTTGTGCTATGGTGCTGGCAACTCTCCAAAACATTTCTTCTGGTGTTTCTGATATATTGCCATCTTGGTCTTTTTTTAGATATCTTCTTTCTAAAACAACTTTTGCGTTGTTAGTTAAGTTTAGTTTATCTGATAGAAATGAGGTCACGTTTAGTCCTCCCTTTTTGACTCCCCACCTGTATATTTTTTATATTATACAACAAATAACATAACGGTTTAAATGTTTACTATTTTTTAACAATTTAAGAATATTTGTTAAAAAAATTAAAAACTTAATAATAATATGATATTTCATGTTACTCCTTAATCAAATTTAGATATCCTCTTTTTAGTGTATAGACGATTTTGTTGATTATAAAAGAACTGAACATCCCAAGCATTATTTTTAAGTTCATAATACCTTTAACTTCAGCAATCATGGTACAACACAAATATAGGTTTTTTATAAAGTTTAGTAAATATATTTTTGTTTTTTTTATTAAATATTGAACATGATTTTAATTAAAAGTAGTTTTTCTAAGGATGAACTGCTTAGTATTTTTTAATAATTTGTAAGATTTTTTAATAATTGGGGTTCTTTGTTTTGATCTGTAAAAACCATGTCGGGGCTGAGTTTTACATGTTTTTTGCGTGTCTCAAACGTAATAAGATTTAAGAATATTTTAAAAAGTTTTAATTAGTAATAAACCATGTAAGGAGGGGTTATTAGCGATTAAAAACTTTGAACATGAGATTATTTGCGCAAAACTACATGATGAGCATGCTTTATTGTTGTTGTCTTGCATGATAGTCATGATTCAAATTCAACTTGCGCCCAATAAGGTTTTTAGTATTATTAAATTATCGAATTTCTTTTGGTTGGGGAAAACGGAGCAAATGAGGAATATAATAAATCAAACGAAAAATAGTTATAGAGAAAGTAAAAAAGTCTATAACCTAAGAGTGGAAAAGATAGTAAGAGAGGCCAGTGATAACTTTATCTATCATAGAGACTATGATACGGTATTAGAACAAGTGAATGAAGCTTTAACCACTGAGCCAAATAATGTTAAAGCGTTAGTTTTAAAGGGAGATGTTTTATTTAGCATAGAACAGAAGGATGAATCCCTTGGTTATTTTAATAAAGCGTTGGAGATTGATCCTTATTCTGTAGAAGCTTATGGAGCTAAGGCTAGTGCGCTAGATATCTTGGGCCTACAAAAAGAAGCTTTGGACTGTTGTGAAAGAGCTTTTGCTAATATAAATGAGAATAAGAAGTATTTACTGCCTTCACTTTATGATCAAAAAATAGCTATTTTGATTAAATTAAAAAAGTTTGAAGATGCAAAAAAGTTTTTGAACGCAAGTTTAACAAACTTGTCAGAGGAGGATGGGTCGTACCTTCTCTCACGTTATCAAGATGCGATAGAGTCAATTTGTCAGCAGAGAAAAAGAAAACGTGAGAAAGTTGCGAGAATGGCTTTAAAGCTAATTAATTAATTAATTGTTGTTTCATTTATGTGCCCTGTAGAGATAAGTGCTGAAAACAGCACTTTTTATTTTTTTAAGGGAGTTTTTATTCTTCTTTAAAGTCTATAAGAACCTTTAAAACATTCTTTCGTTGAGAACACTCAAAAGCTTCCTTAATTTGATCAAAACCAAATACTTTACTTACAAAAGGCTTAACATTTATTTTGTTTTCAGCCAAAGTTTTTAACGCAGGTTTAAATGGCCCGCAGCGAGAGCCTATTATCTTTATCTCATCTATAACTATTGATGCCAGATTAAGCTTCGTATTATCTGCAAGCGTACTTTTTAAAACAATTGTGCCTTTGGGCTTCACAAGGTTTTGAGCAAGCCCAACCCCACTAACAGAACCCGTTGCTTCAACTACAACATCAAAACTTTTATTCATCTCTGACTGCACGTCATTTAATAATAATGTGCTTATTTGTTCATTTTCGACGATTTTTAATTTTTCGCTATGTTTACCTATATGAAGGATATCAGCCTGGGTTAAATTAAGCGTAAGTGATATTAAAAGACCAAGTTTGCCATCACCAAGCACTGCAACTCTATCTGTGGGCTTAATATGTATTTGATCTAATATTTCAAATGCAGCAGCAAGGGGCTCTACCAGAACTGCACTTTCATCAGTTACGGCATCAGGGACTTCCAGTAAATTTTTTATAGGAAGAGTAAGATATTGCGCAAAACATCCATCTCTATTAAAGATGCCAAGTACTGACCTGTTTGGGCAATGATGAAAATTGCCGGACATACAGTCTTTACATTGATAACAAGCAGCGTTTATATCTCCTACAACTCTTTTATTTAACAAAGTTTGATCGGCATCATTGATTTCTACAACTTCACCTACAAACTCGTGTCCTGCTATGCCCTTAAAGCCCATATAGCCTTTTAAAATTTCTATATCTGTATTGCAAATGCCTGCCATAAGCACTTTTATTAGAGCTTCGCCTTTTTTAGGCTCAGGCTTTTTATAATCATTTACTAGTTCTATATTTTTATTAAAAATTGCCGCTTTCATTGTTTAAACCTTTATAATTTGCTGAGCTATTATACCTGATAAATAATTGTAATTCTTTACCTCTTTGAAATCCAGCTCTTTATATATGAGTAATAATTTTTCTTGAGAAGGGAAGCTTGCTGCTGATAGAGGCAGATAGTAATAAAAATCATTATTTCCTAAACATTTTCCTACAAGAGGAACTATATAAGTAAAATATAATCTTATAAATGGGGCTAAGAATCCACTAGGCTTGCCAATATCTATGTTTACTATATAACCGTCTTTTTTTGTAATACGCTTGAATTCTTGTAGGGCTTGGTTTATATCATTTAAATTCCTTAAGCCAAAGCTTATTATTGAAACATCAAAAGAATTATCGGTAAAAGGCAAATTAAGAGCATCTGCTTGAAGAAAATTTATATTAGAGTACTTATTGGCTTTTTGCCTTGCGATATCCAACATTTTAGGGCTAAAATCTACCGCTGTTATAGATGTTTCAGCAGGTGAATTTTCTGCAAGCAAAAAGGCAATATCGCCTGTGCCTGTGCAGATGTCTAAGATTTTTGAACCTGAGGTTACTGATATTTTTTTAATGGCATGTTGCTTGATATACTTGTGAAGCCCAAAAGTTATAAGGTTATTCATCAAATCATATTTAGCAGCAAGAGATTCGAACATTTGATATACAAAAGCTGAATTCTTTTTGGGATTATATTTAAGAAAGGTGTTACTCATTATTAGTTTTCCTTTATAGCTTATCAATGTGCTAATAAAATTAGTTTAGCTAAAAAAAGTTATTTATTGTTTTTAAAAATTTTTGTACAATAATATTATACAGGAAGTAGTATAGATGATCGCAAGTGTTGATATCAATGCTTGAGGAAAGTCCGGGCTCCATAGGGCAGGCTGCCGGATAACGTCCGGTGCAGGTGACTGTGAGGATAGTGCCACAGAAATGTAGACCGCCG
>JANQFW010000021.1 GCA_028277625.1 Candidatus Gastranaerophilales bacterium
TATACCTACTGTTACAACGACCCAATCATGTATATAGACCCAACAGGACACTGGGGTGGTAAAGATGGGAAGTTTGATGACAGTCAATTAAGTGTAAAAGATCAGAGGAAAATAAAAGACATTACCGACGCATGGCACTCAGCTGAGGGAAATACTGCCGAACAGGAAAGGCTTCATAAACAAGCCCAAAGCATTAGAAAAGATGCGTTAAAGAATGGAACAATAAACAAGAAAAATCAAGACAGCTTTGGGAAAAAAGCTCAAAGTATTATAAAAGAAAAAGGCTATATAACAAAAGAAGATTGGAAATCCATCAGTAAAAAGCATAACAGAAGGTCAAAAGGAGAAGGCAGTAAAAGGAAATCAGAACAAAGCTTCCAAAAGTATGTGGGTAAAATACTAGGAGAAGCAGAGGATTATTCTGATTACGTTTTAGGAACGAAAGATTATGTTGAGGAAATAAATATCTTATTTAACGAAACAATTTCTAGAACTAATGACATGGATATAACTTATAGAACTACTGTTAAACAAATGAATAAAGATAAGCAAAAATATGGTTATGAGCTAGAGGGGCAATTGGCAAGTACAGCAAAATACTTATTACAGTACACAAAATTTAATTATGGCTGGAGTGAAGAAATAACTAAAAAATTAGATTTAGATGATCGTTATTCAGATGAGTTCAAACAGAAAATGATTAACTATTATAAGCAAACAGGTAAAGGTATTGACTCATTTTTTAATGAACATATATCTCCTGAGGAACAAGATGTTGATATTTTATCAGATATGGATTTAATGTCTGTAAAATCCTTAAAAGCTACTTATGCCGTATACAGCCAACAAAATGATACAGAAAAAATGTATGCAGTTTTAAGAGCGATTGATACAATAAGAAGTAAGTCAGAGTATAATGGGGAATATGATTTTAAAGATACGAAAGGTAATTATATAAGTATGTATACTTATCATAACAAGAAAATAACATCAAAGCTTCATATAGCTCATAGTGACCCAGCTAGAGATTCAGCAATAGTTAATAGCGGATTAACGTTATTAGGATTAGCTCCATTTCCGTATAATGCATTATCAGTTTTATTCTCAGCAGGTTTACAGGATGAATTTACTGCATCTACAGCAGTTGACTTAGGAATTGGTGGTGTCGGAATGATAAAGGGTGGTGTTGGAACATTCTTTACAGTTGTAGGAGGTATTACATCTTCCATTAATACAGTTACACAATATAATGAACTAAAGAATTTCACTGATATGCATGTGACTGTACAGGATGGTAGTATTTATGAAACGCATAAATACAGATTTACACCTCATCATTATTTAATTGGAGTTGGAAAACCTTCCAAAGGTAATTATCCAGTACCAGCACAGTTTAGATACTTGAACGAAAACTCTCCACACCCAGATATAGAATTAGATTCAGGTGAAAAATATTTTTTTAATAATTAAAATATAGGAGTGAGGTAAAGGTAAAGCATGAAAAAATATATTAAATGCCCAGTATGTGGAAAAGAAACTATTAGTATAAAAAATAGGTTTAAACTTGATTACAGGTACAAAACAAAAATTAAGTGTAGTAATTGTAATAGTGAATTAAGGGAGTCTAAATGGCAAGTCGTATTAATGATGGCTACGGTAGTTATAGAGACATTTATAATTACAAGGGAAATACATGTGGTTATTAAGAGTATTTTAGTAGGAATTGTAATTTTAATATACTTGTATTTATATATATATGCTGTACCCCTAGTAAAATACGACAAATAATAAAAGGCAACTATTGTTTATTGCATAAAAAAGCTAAAATTGAAATTTGATATAAGTAGTATGATGGTAGTAACTGAAAGTAGTTGCTGCCATTTATCTTAGCTATATCTATAAACAAAGGTTAAATACATTAAAGGTGCTTTTGGAAAAAGGGCTGTAGGTAAAAATAACTGTTTTAACAGTACCTTAAGCCTTCATAACGTAACCATAGGATTTTTCCCCTCTCCCAAGCTTAGTCTTTGGGAGTAACTTCAATAGGGTGTGACACATCTTAGTAAATAATGACATCCATATAATTTTGATGGTTTGACAGACAAGCCAATTTTATAAACCATTGACTTTAAAAGCTTGAAAACTGGATACCTATAAGTTCAGTTTGCTCATAACAGCTTATGCTGTATGTTTAGTACGACGATTATGTGCTTATGCTAAAGATCACCTTGGGTAGGTAGCCTCAGAGTAGTTTTAAGGTCTTCCCCCCTTTTCTTTTTTAATCGCCCTTTGGGCGACCAAACCAAAAATGCTCAAACAGAACTTATATAATGATTCACGTTTT
>JANQFW010000045.1 GCA_028277625.1 Candidatus Gastranaerophilales bacterium
CTTAAAGAAAGCAATAAGTTACTAATACTATTAAAGTTAATCGATTGGAAAAAATGTGAAAAACTCCTTAGAAACGTTCATAAAAATGACATAAATCCCTAGGGCGATCAAAAAGCATATGATAATATAAAAAAAATTACTTAAAGAAATCAATAGACAATTGGAAAAAGCCGGATTAAAACTTGAAAAAGCAAAAGGAGCTGTAATAGATGCATCAATAATAGAATCAGCATCAAGACCTAAAAAAAGTGTAATAGTTGAAAATGACAGAGAAGAAACAGGCAGTAAAGTCGAGATAGAGGAATCTAAAGATCCTGATGCCAGGTGGTTAAAAAAAGGCAAGCGTTGTTACTTTGGATATAAAGGTTTTGCTGTTGTTGATGAAGAAGGATTTTATGAAAAAGTTCATACAGAATCAGCTAATGAAGCTGAAATTGATAAACTTGAAAAAATTTTGCCAGAATTAAAAGCAAAGCGTGTACTCGCAGATAAAGGCTATGCTTCTGCAAAAAATAGAGATTTATTGAAGAGTAAGAACATAAAAGATAGCATAAAGCACAAAAGAATAAACCTCTTAACTCCAGACAAAAATTGATAAACAAGTTGATATCAAAACGCAGATATATTGTTGAACAAGGGTTTGGAACTCTAAAAAGAAAGTTTAACTTTAAAAGGGCAAGTTATACAACAAAGCGTAAAGTGCAAGCTCAATTTACATTTAAAGTAATTTGTTCTAACCTGCTAAAAGCTGCAAATAAATTACTTGCAGGAAAATTTAAGCCTATTTGTATTGTACTTAAATGCAGGAAATCAGGCTGCTTTTTGCCTGATTTCCTTATAGCATAGAAAAATTTTTCAAATTTATCAAAAAAAATGAATCAAAATTAAACTTGTGAAGTTGGATTTTCAAGTTATGCAATGCTCTTTTGAATGATATTGACTTAACAATATCTATTTTCGCAGTTATTGATGATATTATCAAATCTATAGAAATAGATTCTAAACCTGGCAAGACTGGAAGTTTAAGTGTATCCGATTTGATAAATTTTACTTACTTTTTAGCCTGATAAATATTAAAAAAAATGAATAAATAATAACTTTTGAAACTGACTGTTCTAAAACAGACATATTTCCATAAAATTGTGAGTTATTTGGCGAAATCTGAGTTATCATACACACCAATGTATGTAACTTATGTTGGTATCGAATAAATGACAGAAAATAATTTGCTAAACACACAAGACTGCTGGCTAACCACGGATGTTGTGGCTGAGCTTAAGGGTATAACAGAAAGAGCTGCTAGAATAGCAATCAGAAAAGGAAAATATATTTCTAAAACCTATAACACGAGAGGAGGAAAAAGTTATAAGGTACTGTTATCGTCTTTAGAGCCTAAGTTTCAACAGAAATATCTAGACCAGTATTATAAAAATATGGTCTTGTCGGATTCACAACAGGAGTTGGCTAATGCGGAGCCACGACAAGAAAAAATTCTCCCTGAACATATTAAAAAGATTGCCCTGGCGAGGTTAGACTTGTTGAAATTCTGGTATAAGTTTAGAAAAGAGACAGGAGTTGTAAAAGAGGCTAATAAAAACTTTTTGCAGCTGTATAATTCAGGTGAA